>JAGNYY010000035.1 GCA_017984715.1 Rhodoluna sp. | reverse complement strand
GAAGTGCGGCATCTCCGGGTTCATCGGTGACAGCCATAACGTTTCTCGGCCACGTGCTTGAGGCTGCTGGAAGACTGAACGAAAGAGGCTTGGCGACCACGGCCGGCATCGCAGCAATTTTGTTGTCTTTAGAGCGTAAGAAGTAGTGAACCGTTCGCAGCGTGAGTGCTGGGCCGGCAAACCTAGGTGTCAGTAACTTCTTATCGTTTCCAGCATCGGCTTTCGACGCAGCATCAGCGACCTCACCCAAAATTCGGTTCAGTTGACCTTCGGTTACAACCGGAGGGGCAACTTCGACCGCACTGGCAGTCGGATTTGGGCTCGGGCTAGTCGAACTTTGGTCAACGGCACAGCCGCTCAGCAGCGCGATGGTCGCCAAACCGGCCGGGATGACCAGCGCACTGCGACCGGCAGCGCGACGACCCTTGGCCGGCGCAAAACGCACCTTGCGACGTTCTTTGTATTTTGGGCCACTCGGCGCTTTTGGAAGTCGGCGGCGGGGTCCGCGTTTACGACGGCGCTCGGTGAAGTGCCAAACCACAAGCACAATCGCGGCTACTAGGAACACGAGACCGGAGATGAGTAGTGAATTTGACACCGTGAGATCGAAAAAGATTGGCCAAACAATCTCAACTTGGCCAGGCGCCGCTTTTAGCCCGTTGCTGGCTATCAGAATTGCCGCCTGTTGTCCTGTAGGAACCGTTAGCTTGGCTTTGCCCTCGCCGATTATCGATTCGCGCCAGAGATCAGAACCAACCGGAGAAAATCCTCCGGCCACACCCAAAGTTAGCTTTGGTTCGAGTTTCTTTTCATCCTTGGAGAGAACAAGCTCTGTACTTGCAGTCTTGCCGACAAATGCGCTGATGTCGGCCTCGCGACCGCTCGAGATAAAAACGCCTGAAGCAGAGCCCGTGACCGTGACAGTTGGCTTGCCAGGGTGAAGTGACAAGGTTGAGTTTGGAATCACGGCGAAGGGGCTCCGCTGATCAAACTCGGCAGTCATTGAAACGCTGGTCGGAGGCGCCCAGACAGTTCTTTGCGCCAAACCTAGACCGGCTAATGTGACTGACACGACAAACACCGCTGCGGCGATCAACAGGCGCATGCGATATCCAATCAGGGTAAACTTGAGGCAGGTTAATAGCCTGTTTCCATTCTAACGAAGCGCCTAGGAGCACCACCTTGTCTGTCGAAGAGACCGAATTCCCCGTAGCCCTGCGCGGTTACGAGCGTGGCCCGGTTGACGACGCGCTCCTTGACCTTCGAAAGCAGGTACTCCAGCTTTCTGCTCAAAACTCGCAGCTGGCAAACGAACTCCGCGAAACGAGTAAGGCGCTTGAGGCTGCTCGCGAAGAACTTCAAGAGGCTGGCAAACCGACTTACACCGGCGTTGGCGCACGTGCCGCACTAATTCTTAGCACTGCAGAAGACCAGGCAGCTCACCTTCTTGCAGAAGCCGAACGTGAGGCCGATCGCAAGCGAAAGGCGTTGGCTCTCGAGGTCGAGGCCCAGCGTGGCGAAGCCAAAGGTTATTACGACTCCTTGGTTTCTGAGGCCCAGCGCCGCAGCGACCGAATTATTGGCGCAGCCCGCAGCGACTATGACGAGATTATCGCGAAAGCGAAGCAGGAGGCAGCTCGCATTGCCGATGAAGCTATGCGCGAAGCCGGCTCAATTCGCGGTGCTATCTCAACAGAGGTAGCCAAAATGCGCGCCGCTGCACGTCGTGAGATCGCTTCGACCAAAGCCGAAGTTGAACGTGACCTAGCCGAGCGCAAGCTCATCGCTTTCCGTGAAAATTCTAGGAACCTAGACTTTGACAGCGCCGCGGCACTTCTGACTGAACAGGCACGCATCGACCTCGAGCTCGAGCTAACCGCACGTCGTTCGGAAGCCGAAGCCGAATACCTTCAGAAGCACCAAGAGGCTGTTTCAACAACCCAGAAATACTTGGATGATGCGAACTCACAGCTTTCTAATGCTCTCACCCGTGCGAATGCCGCCCGACTCGAAGCCGAAACCCTAGAGGCTGCAGCTATTTCATTCAACCAACAGACCACAACCCTGAGCCGCCAAAAGGCGGATGCGATTATCGCGGCTGCAGATGCGGAAGCTCGCAGCATCGTTGCAACTGCTCAGATCGCCGCAGCGCGAGAAATCGCTCAGGCGACAGAGGCCACCGTGAAAATTTCATCCGAGCGTGATTCTGTTGATGTCTATCTCAAGAACTTGCGCGCCGTGCTTGATAACGCTGGCACGCCACGCACCTAAATCAATCAGAGCAGAGTAGGTTTGTGAGCATGCAAGGGCAAACGAAGATCACAAACGCGTTCCAACTCGGCCTTCTGGGCGGCCTAGGTGTCTTGGCCGCGGTGGTTATTGGCGGAGCAATCCAGACACTTGCAGACATCATCACCTACATAGCGGCGGCGATTTTTATCGCTCTTGGCCTAGAACCTGTCGTTGCGAAGCTCGAAAAGCTCAATCTCAAGCGCCCAGTAGCAATTCTGATTGTGGTTGCCGGTCTATTGGGCAGCCTTACCGCATTGGTTTGGGCGATTCTTCCGCCACTGGCCTCCGAGGGTGCGAAGTTCATCGAGAATGTGCCGTCGGTAATTTCAGGCTTCGGCGACCTGCCTTTGATTGTGAAACTAGACAGTCAACTCGGCGGTTCAATCTCAAGCGCTATTGCCAGCACCTCCGCCTTTCTAAGCGACACGTCAAACTGGCCAAAGCTTGTGGGCGGAGTCGTGCAGGTCGGCATGAACATCTTTAACGGCTTTTTTGCTGGCCTGGTCATCTTGATCCTGAGCCTTTATTTCATGGCCTCGTTGAACAGGTTCAAAGACTTCTTGTTCGGCTTAGTGCCAGCATCGAAGCGCGAAAAATTCAGCAACATCGCTGATCAGGTCGCCACCTCCGTTGGTCGTTATGTGATCGGGCAGTTCGGAATCGCAGCACTTAATGCCACCCTGAGCTACATTTTCATGCTCGTTATGGGCATTCCATTTGCAGTGGTGCTAGCTTTCATCGTGTTGCTTCTAGGCTTGATTCCACTGGTTGGAAACGTAACCAGCTCGGCAATCATCACTCTGGTCGCGTTGAGCGTTTCACCTACCACTGCGGTCGTCGCTGCAATCTACTGCCTGGTTTACATGCAGATTGAGTCATACGTTATTAGCCCAAAAATCATGAACAAAGCCGTGGCTGTGCCTGGTGCTGTCGTCGTAGTCGCTGCACTCTCGGGCGGCGCTTTGCTCGGTGTGTTGGGTGCCCTGGTTGCCATCCCAGTGGCTGCTTCGGCAATTCTGATTATTCGTCAGATCTTGATGCCCCACCAAGACTCCAAGTAACTTCGCCCTCGCTTGCTGCTAGAGCTTGACCGTTTCAGGCAACGGGTACGCCGCAGGGTTTACAACTTTCACAATCTCATTCAAAACTCGGGTTGTTGCCGACTCGCCAACCCATAGATGCTTGGCTCCATCCACGCCGATTATTGAAATACCTTCAACTCCGGCGAACCTTTGGGCCGCTGCGTCAGGCTGCAGATAATCATCAAACTCGGGAACTAGGGCCATGAGGCTCATGCCTGAGCCATTCCAGCGCCTAAGCTCCTCATCCGAAGTGCGGTGCAGCGGCGGCGACAACAGGATTGCGCCTTTTATGTCGTGATCAGGCCCGTATTTCAGGGCTAGTTCAGTGCCGAATGACCAACCAACCAACCAGATGTTAGGTAGGCCACGGGAAATTGCGAAACTTACAGCTGCCTCAACATCGGCAACCTCAGAAACACCCTCGCCAAATTCGCCATCGCTTGTGCCGTGCGGTGAAGATGTTCCGCGAGTGTTGAACCTTAAAACCGCGAGATTGGCAAGATAAGGCAAGCGGTTTGCCGCCTTACGAAGCACATGTGAGTCCATGAAGCCGCCGTGCGTCGGAAGCGGGTGAAGTGTGACCAGGGTTGCAACGGGCTGGCCAGATAGAGGAAGTGCAAGCTCGCCTATGAGCTTCAAACCATCACTGGTGACTAGCTCAACTGGTTCTCGCTTCGACGGAAGTTCAACTCCGGAACGAATTTCGAGAATCTCACTCACAGCAGAGGCCCCTGAAATGACTTCCAGCAAGCTGTGTGAAAGTGACGGCGAGTATCTACGCCTCGAATCTCATCCCAGGCAACGATGTGACTGATGCCCTTGCTGATCTGCAAGTGACAATGCGGGCAAACCCACGTCTTGCCATCATCAGCGTTGGCTCCAATGCTGGTTTGGGTGGTGTATTCGACCCCGCGTTTGATTTCGCTGCGTCGCAAACCAAGGCGGACAGCACTCAAATCGAGCTCTTCGATTGGTTCGGGTTTCGACTTGCCGCGACTTGGGCGGTTGCTGCGTGGCACTAGTACCAGCCGAGCTTGTCTGAGTGAGCCAACGCGCCACATGGGGCTCCGTATCGGGCCTTGATGTATTTCACACCCCAGCGAATCTGAGTTTCTGGGTTGGTGAGCCAGTCGCCACCCTCAGTTGACATCTTGCTACCCGGGAGAGATTGCGGAATTCCATAGGCACCAGAACTCTTGTTTGCTGCGTTTACTCGCCAGTTTGATTCGCGCTCCCAGAGCTTTACCAAGCAAGAATATTGGTCTTCGCCAAACTTCATCGAGGTCAACAAATCGAAGGCATAGGCCTTGGCAGTGCCTGGGCTTGGCATTGAAGCAGCCTCAACGAACATGGCAGCCGCATCACTTCCAGTGACAATGTTGAAACCACCGCGAGTGAAGAGGATTTTCTGAGTGCTCGAATATCCATAAGTTTGAGTGACATCAACCTCGGTTTCGAAGTCAAAAGTCATCATGGTGCTAGCGCTTGCAATTGTTCCCGAGTAGGGGTCGACTACAGTCACCAGCACGAAAGAGACCGAGAAAAGAAAACCCCAAAGCGGCCTGAAGAAGTGGCGCTTGAGCTTAGGAATTCGAGGCCGCGTGAGCGGGGTTTTATCGAAGGCAAGGTCGGCGTAGCGCCCTACCTTTTGCGACAGCGATGGCTGCGAAGCCTCGTGTCTACCCATGAAATACCTCTTGAATCTCGCCGGCCAGTCAAAGTCTCAGTCTACCCGAGCCTGGTTTTAGGCGCTAGGGATGGGCTGTTTCGGGCACTTCGCCAAGATCCCCTTGATAGCCGCTTTTTCTGCGGCTGTAACCCAAAGCTTGTATTTAGCTTTGACCGCGACCTGGCGGGCAACGTAAGCGCATCTGAATGATTTATTTGGCGGAAGCCAGGTTGCAGCATCGCTGTCGCCCTTTGCCGAGTTAGTCGGGCCATCAACCGCCAGCAAATTCAACGGGTCGTTGTAGAACGCATACCGAGCCTTCGGGGTTATTTGCTGTGCACCTTTTTGCCAGGCATCGCTAACAGCGACGACATGATCAATTTGAACCGCCAATGACGTCTTGACACCACGCACGAAGTTTATGGTTTTACCGGTGTAGGGGTCAACCAGTCGGCCGGTGGCAACCATGCAGGTCTCCCCCGATCGCCAGGTGATTGAGCTCAAATCACGCTTGAGAATGAAGTTTCTAGTGTCGCAGCCGGCTATGTTTCCCCAGCCGTCGCTGAACAGATCACGCGCGTATCCGGTCTTGGGTGCACGGCCCTTTACGCTGAGCTTCTCTAGCACCGCTGTCGCCACCGGCACCGAAGCCGCGTCTGCCCGGAAGCCTCCGCCTTCGATTGCGGGTGCCAGCAAACTTGCTGCTAGCAACCCAACGGCCGCGAACTTAGCGGTTCTGTTCAATTTGTAGGGCTTCGATAACGCGATCGATGAAGGCGTCTACCTGAGCTTCTTCGTAGCCGCCTCGTTTGGCATTGAAGACCACGCGTCTAACCTCATCGATAGACATCGGGGCTTGTGAGTCAAGGTGGCGGGCGATGTGTTCGCAAAGCGCATCCACCTGCTTACGGCTGTATCCGCGAAGTAGTAGCCCGGTGTTGGAAAAGCGCTTACCTTGTGGGCGAGTCAAGCGGCCGCGGATTAGTTCGACCACTCGCGCGAACCGGTCATCCAAGGCATAGCTGCCCTTCTCTGATTTCTGACGCAGGATCTCTCGGGAGGCAAAACTATCCTCGAGCTTATCCATCGCACCATCGACGATTTCAGGGATGAACCCGCCATGAACCAAGTCAAACTCTGTGTTGCGGACATCGTGTGCGGTCAGGCCCGCTTCAACCGGGTCAGTGAACTGCGCACGAGCGCGGGTGAGGAATTCTTCAACCTGCGCCGGCGAGTATCCGGGCTGCTTTGGGCCCGCCTTTGGAAATGTAAAACTCATGGGTTAGTTCTTTCAGCCGAGGTTACTGGGCGATCGGGAAGAAGATGCTGGCGAACAAGTACGCAATAAGTGCAGCAGGCAGAATTGAATCCATTCGATCCATCACACCGCCGTGG
>JAGNYY010000034.1 GCA_017984715.1 Rhodoluna sp. | reverse complement strand
TTTGACTACAAAATCGAGATCTATACGCCTGAACCAAAGCGGATTTATGGTTACTACACCTTGCCGCTGTTGCAGAATGGAAAACTAGTCGGCCGCATCGATTTGAAGAGCGAGCGTAAGACAAGAGAGCTTTTGGTGCAGTCAGCCTGGCATGAGTTAGATCTGAAGCCGAGTGTCGTGGATGCTTTGGCTAGCGATCTGGCAAAACACTTGGGCGAAGTTCAAAAGTGGCAGGGGCTGAACACCGCGGTTGTCGCCGATAAGGGAAACCTAGCGCCAGCTCTTAGAAGCTCGCTGGCTCACACCCAGTTGTTTTAGAAGCGAGAACCAATTTCACGCAGGCGCTTGATGCGGGCTGGCAGCGGCGGGTGAGTCGAGAACAAACGCTCGGTGATGCCAGGCTTGATCGGGTCTGAGATATACATGTGAGCCATAGAGGCCGATGCGCGACGCAGTGGTCGACCATACTGGGCAAGTTTCTCGAGCGCACTTGCTAGGCCCTCTGGGTAGCGAGTGGTGTGTGCTCCGGTTGCATCGGCTAGGTATTCACGCTGGCGCGAAACAGCAGCGCTAACGATTGGGCCGATAAGAAAAGCCACGATGCTCGCTACGATGCCGATGACCAGAAGGGCAATGCCCAGGCCGCCATCGTTTTCGTTGTCTCGACGGCCACTGCCGGCAAAGAACGAGGCACGGATGGCCATGTCGGCCAGAACTCCAATTGCACTCACTAAACCAAAGACAATCGTCGAAACGCGGATGTCGTAGTTCTTGACGTGACCAAGTTCGTGGGCCATGACGCCCTCGAGCTCCTTGTCATCCATGATTGCAAGCAAACCGGTGGTTGCGGCCACAATTGCGTGCTTTGGGTCGCGACCGGTGGCGAAGGCGTTTGGTGCTTCATCAGGAATCACATAAACCTTTGGCATTGGCATGCCCTCGGTGATTGATAAGTTCTCGACGATGCGCCAAAGCCTCGGGTTGTCACTCTTCTGAATTTGGTGAGCACCGCTCATGGCTATGGCGAGCGACCCAGCCGCGTAGTACTGAAACAGGGTGTAGAGCAGCACGAAACCAACAATGAAGATTGCGCTGGAGCCGTTGCCACTGGTGTAACCCCACCAAAGTGAGATTCCGGTTAGCAGGGCGACGAACAACCCAATGATGATTACAGTGTTGCGCTTGTTAGCAGCGATTGCCGAATACATTCAGCCCCTTGGAGTGCTTAGTTGAGTCGTTGTGAAGCTTTAGGCCAGTTTAGAACTTGACCGCAGGTGGCTCTGAGATTGCACCAAGGTCGGCCACCTCGAAGAATTCGCGCTCCTTGAAGCCAAGGCTGCGAACGAACAGCACCTGAGGGAACTGCTTGATCTTGGTGTTCAGCTCGCGAACGCCACCGTTGTAAAAACGACGGGCAGCCATGATCTTGTCTTCGGTGTCAGTCAGCTCTGCCTGAAGCCCTAGGAAGTTCTGGTTTGCCTGTAGCTGTGGGTAAGCCTCGGCAACGGCGTAAAGGTTCATCATCGCTGACTTCAGGTTGTTCTCGGCCTGAGCCGCCAACGCTGGGTGAGCCATGGTCTCAGGTGAGACGGTTGCGGCACGGGCGCGAGTAACATTCTCGAACACCTGGCTCTCGTGAGTGGCATAGCCCTTCACGGTCTCGATGAGGTTAGGAATCAAGTCGGCACGACGCTTGAGCTGAACGGTAATGTCGCTCCATGCCTCGTCTACGCGAACGTTTAGAGTGACCAAACCGTTGTAGGTTGACCATAGGTAAATGCCAAGAATGGCAACGATTGCAATGATGACGATTAGTGAAATGTCCATGGCTCAATGCTAAGGGAATAAGATTTGTCTAGTGGGGCTTTACTAAGGTGTACTCTAGGTAAGTTCTCAGGAAATAGGAGCGTGGCAAATGCCAGCAGTAACCGCAGACACACTAACCCTTCCCCGCCTTGAACTGGCAACCGGAAGATCGCGTCCGGTCAAGTCCGTAACCCGCGGGCCACAGGCTCACGAGGGTGACGGTTTCCCTGTCACTCGCGCATTCGCAGGCATCTCTTACCAAGACCTTGACCCATTCATTCACATGGATCAAATGGGTGAGGTCGAATACGCACCTTACGAACCGCGCGGCACATCCTGGCACCCACACCGCGGTTTCGAAACCTTCACCTACATGATCGACGGAACCTTTCAGCACCAAGACAGTCACGGTGGCGGTGGCACCATCCAGGATGGCGCGACGCAGTACATGACCGCAGGTTCTGGCGTGCTGCACATTGAAACTCCGCCGGACGCTTTGGTGATGTCCGGTGGCATCTTCCACGGCATCCAGCTTTGGATCAACCTGCCAGCGGCAAAGAAAATGAGCGCACCGGCATACCAAAGCCTCGAAGGTGGCGATGTCGCCTTGATTTCGAGTCAGGATGGCGGTTCGCTCATCCGTGTTCTAGCCGGGGAAATTGGTGGTCACGTTGGGCCGGGCAAATCGCAGACCCCGATGACCATCGCGCACATCACGCTTGCACCCGGCGCTTCTGTTTCGATCCCGTGGAATCCTGAATTCAACGCACTTGCATACACGCTTGCCGGTCAGGGCACCGTCGGCGAATCGGTTGATGGCAACCCTCAGGCCAAGATCTCCACCGGCACACTGGCTGTTTTCGGCGAGGGAGACCGACTCGTAATCACCGCAGATCAGCAACAGGATTCACGACACAACGCACTCGAGATTTTCTTGCTTGGCGGTCAGCCAATCAAGGAGCCTGTCGTTGCCTACGGACCTTTCGTGATGAACGACAAAGCTGGAATCATCCAGGCCATGGAGGACTACCAGTATGGGCGCTTTGGGCAGATTCCCGACGACGCGCTTCAGCCTTTCCACCACCGCCACTAGAACCCATAGAGTTTAGAAATGCTGCTTGAGCCGCGCTTCGTGAAGATCTCGACCCGCACGGGAATCGAGGTTCGACGCACCCTACCGAATGCTCGCAAGCGAATGATTGGCGCGTGGGCATTTGCCGACCACTTCGGGCCCACCGCCCAGGATGAAGGCATGGTCGTGGCGGCACACCCACACACCGGCTTGCAAACCGCTACCTGGATGATCGAGGGCAAGTTTGAGCACCGCGACAGCATTGGCACGATTCAGAACATTGAGCCGGGTCAGCTAAATCTGATGACCGCTGGTCGCGGCATCGCTCACAGCGAGTTGGCCCTCGCAGACGCGAGCACCCTGCACGCCGTTCAGCTCTGGATTGCCCTGCCCGACTCGGTTCGAAAGATGGTGCCCGAGTTTGAGCACCAGAGCGACCTGCCAAGAGTGAAGTTAGGCGAAGTTTCAGCCACTGTCTTCGCTGGCGCCTTGGTGGGGCACGAAAACCAACGCGCTGCCACCAAACTTTTCAGCCCACTTGTCGGTGCAGAGATCAGGTTGCCGGCTGGCGCTTCGGCCGAGGTCACACTAAACCCGAACTTTGAACACGGCTTTCTTGTAGTTCAAGGGCAGGTGTCCGTCGATGAGCAGATGGTCGAATTGCACTTGACGAGTTATCACGAGACTGGCAAGGATGCCGTGCGGCTGACGAACCTAAGCGACGGCGAAACAATTTTGATCATGCTCGGCGGGGAGCCGTTTGAAGAACCAATCGTCATGTGGTGGAACTTCATCGAACGCAGCCACGATGAGATTGTTGAAGCGCGTCAGCTTTGGAATGCGCACGATTCGGGCATCCCAGAATTTTTCGATCACATTGGCTCGAGGACACCGGCCCCAGAACTGCCGAATGTGACGCTTAGAGCAAGGCTCTAACCAACGAAAAGCGGCGTGATTGCCGCACCGATTGCAAGGCACAGTGTCAGCAAATCAAGGCGACCCCATCGAGGCGCTTCGGCCCAGGTTCTGCGGCCATTGGTGCCGCCAAAAGGTCTAGAGAACCCGCGGGAATCCATCGCCACCGCGGTGGTTCCGGCGTCTCTAATGGCCTGCACGAGCAACCCGAACATCAAGCGAGAGAACTCTTGAACGCGAGCCTTTGGGCCCCGACCAAAACCGATTCCTCGAATACCGTGAACGAATCGAAGTTCATCCCAGAGGTCGATAAGTGAACCAATTCGCTGCATGGCTGCGGCTGCAGCAATCACTGGGCGCGCTGGAAGCCTGAGGCTTTGCGCCAACTGGTCGCCAAATGGGATGGGCCGCAATTGGGTGGCTAGCAAGATGCCCGGGATGATGAAACTCGCTGCCTTCAGACCAGCAAGAAGGCCATTTTGCGGTTCTAAATCTGGGCTCAAATACCAGTTCGAAAGCCCAATTGATACGACGCCGATTACGCCTGGCAATAACGCCTTCGCATTCGTGAATCTCAGGCCGGCAAAACCCAAGACGACCATTGCGATGAGCGTGCTCGAACCTAAAACCAACGCGGAAGTAATTGTCGTCACAGTCAAGGAACCTAGTAGAAGGAACATAGGTGCAATAAAGGCTATGAGCCCACTCAACAGGGCCACCTGTTTAGGCTTATCGGGCTCGTCTTCCGCCACAATGTTGACGACTTCGTCGGCCAGTGAGATTAGAGCCGGATCGTGAGTTGCCAGAGTCACCTTCACGCCAGCTTCGCGAGCGGCGAGGATCACGCCAACAATGGCCGCCCAGCTTTCGCGGTCTTGGCCGACGGTTGGTTCGTCCAGGTAAAGCACCATCGGAAAATGCGCCAGCGCGGTGGCCAAGGCAACTCGACGTTGCTCGCCACCGGAAATTTCATAGGGGTTGCGATCGACCAAATGACTCACCCCCAGTGTTTCCAGCAACGCCATCGTTCGGTTGCGGGCCTCATCTTCAGAGATACCGAGCCCCTTAGCCGCCATCCGTGCCGTCAAAAAAGTCGACTCGAAAACCGTGTTGCCAATTATTGTGATTTCAGGTTGTTGGGGAACGTAGCCGGCACCGGTCAGAATCGTTGCTGCCATTGGGTCGGCGCGCAATCGGCGTTTTAGCTCGGTTGTTTTGCCTGCGCCGCTCATCCCGGTCAGTACAGTGATTTTTCCAGTGTCATATTTTCCGAGCGAAAAGGGCTTAGGCTCGGGAGCCGAAACACCCGGCACCCAGATGCCGAGGTCAAGAAGCTCTTGAGCATGCTCAGACAAAACCGCAGCTGGTGTGCCATCGAAAATCAACGAGCCGGTCGAGCTCAAAACCAGCATTCGGTCGACGATTGGCAACCAGGCTTCGAATTTGTGCTCAACCACCACAAGAGTGCTTTTACGCTCTTCGAGAGTGGTCAAAACGGCTTCTCGAACTGCGGCTGCCGAGGTTTCATCCAACATCGAGGTCGGTTCATCGAGCAGGAGCACATCGGGCTGCGTGGCAACGACGCCCGCTAGTGCCATTCGTTGCATCTCTCCCCCCGATAGATCTCGAGAAGAGTGTTCAAGGGGTTTCGACAAACCAAGCGCACTCAGAATTTTGGCAACTGCCGCGCGCATATCGCTTCGAGGCATTCCAGCATTTTCGAGGCCAAAAGCAACTTCACGATAAATCGACTCGGAGATTATCGAATCATTTGGATCTTGCAGCAAGAGGCCCGTTGAGCCGACGTTGACCGAGCCGACGAGTTCGCCAGATTCGGTTTCGTCTAAGACGCCGGCAATCGCTCGCAAAAGAGTTGACTTGCCCGAACCGCTTGGCCCAACCAAAAGCACTCGCTCGCCGGGTGCGATGGTGAGATTGACGTTTTGCAGCAGTGGCTCAGAGCTCGCGAAAGGAGTCCAAGTCAGATTAGTGACCTGAACTCCCTTGCGCGAACCGGTTGTCATTATTTCGTTGACGACTCGCGACCAACGGCAAACGCATTTAGAGCACCGGTTTTAGCCAGTGCACGGATGAGCAAGGTGCCAAGCCCGCCGGAAATCACAGCACCCGAAATCATGGCGCAGACAACCAAGACGACTTTGTAGACCGGCGAATATTCGGCATAGTAGGCGTTTAGTTCATAGCCAACGATCTCGAAGAACGCTGCAACCGAGCCGGCAAGAGCCGCGACGAGAATTCCGAATCGACGGTAACGGAATAGGGCGAAAACCAGCTCAACCGCAAGACCCTGAATCAAGGCCGAGATTAGAACGGTGACTCCCCAGGCATTGCCAAGGCTGAGTTCAACGTTTGCTGCGATTAGCTCGACAAAGATTGCTGCCCCTGGGCGACGGATTAGTAGTGCGCCGGCAACTGCAGGCAGAATCCAAACGCCGGTGGCCAGGCCGCCAAGTGGCGGAAAGCCTGCGGTGATTACGCCGACTAGTGGGTAGACGAATACATCGAACCCCCAGAACGCGACACCAAGTGCCACTGCGAGGATGGCGGCGGTGACCAAGTCGATTCCACGCCATCTGAATGGGGTTGTGTTTCTGGTGCTGTTACTCATGAATTTCTTCTTCCTAATAGAAATGGAAGAGGGCTCGATCGCCGCTTGTTTTCGCAGGTCAAACCTTTGCGAAGACAAATGGTGACCGTGCTGAGATGCTCGACTTCCTCCGCCGGAATTACCCGGAATCAGGTTCGAGGGTCTGTGAATACTCACACTCTCAGCGCCTATTGGCGCTCCCCTGTCGTACAAGA
>JAGNYY010000033.1 GCA_017984715.1 Rhodoluna sp. | reverse complement strand
CTACGCCTGCGCGCAGATCATCCAAGTTGAAGTTGTCGAGCATGATTATGTCGACGCCGGCTGCCAAAACGGCCGGAATTTGGTCGAGACGATCGACCTCGACCTCGAGCTTCATGGTGTGTGGCAGTTCGTTCTTCACGCGACGAAGTTCGGTGGTTAGGTCCTTGCCGCCAGCGGTCAGAATCGCTAGGTGGTTATCTTTTGCCATCACGGCATCAGACAAGCTGAAGCGGTGGTTGCGACCGCCGCCGGAAACCACGGAGTGACGCTCAAACGCTCGCAAGCCAGGAGTGGTCTTTCGAGTGTCTACGATGCGGGCTTTGGTGCCGGCCACCGCTTCGACATACTTGGCGGTCAAGGTTGCGATGCCGCTCATGCGCTGAACAAAGTTGAGACCGATTCGTTCTGCGGTCAACACGGCGCGCGCCGAACCGGTGACTACGCCAAGTTCTTGACCAGCCACGAAGGTGTCGCCATCCTCGAGAAACAGCTGAACATCAAGGGATGGGTCCGTTAGCAAAAACGCTGCCGCGAACACATCCGCACCACTGAAGACGCCAGCCTCGCGGGCAGACAACTCAGCGGTCGCGGTGGCATTCGCTGGGATGAGGTGCTCGCTAGTCACATCTCCCCATGGCGCATCCTCGTTAAGGGCCCGCTGAACGACTTCTTCGATGATCTGGTTAGACAGCATTACTTTGCCTTTCGAACGATTGTGATTGGCTTGGCCATCGTCGGGTTGGTGGTTGTGAAGTCAAGTCGATAGTGACCGCCGCGGGACTCCTCGCGGGCCAAAGCCGATTCGGTGACCGCTCGGGCGAGCAGCAAAAGGTTCGCGTCTTCCCAGTCGGTGAAAAGGCGGTTGGCGGCATCTGCCGAACGCCACCCGGCAAGTGAGCGGCGGGTGTCAATAAGTTGGTTCGCGGTGCGAGCCAAACCAACGTTGTCCCACATCAGAGTTTGCAATTCAACGCGGTCGACCACATTTTGGGCACTGCGCGGAATCAAGCTGTCGGCTTCGTCAACCAGTTCGATTTCGGTGAGCAAACCGTTCTCGCGCCAGCGCTGGCTAGCCGCTTCCTCTGGCCACGCTTCATCCAAGACCTGAACGGCTCGGCGTGAGAACACGATGGATTCCAGAAGTGAGTTCGAAGCCAGGCGGTTTGCTCCGTGGGCGCCGGTGCAGGCAACTTCGCCCACCGCAAAGAGCCCCTTGATTGAGGTGCGTCCCCAGATGTCAGTTGCGACTCCGCCCATCCAATAGTGCGCCGCCGGGGTCACCGGAATCGGGTTCTTGCCCCAGTCGAGGCCATAGGAACGTGTGGTCTTGCTGATGCTAGGGAAACGCTTGCTCAAAAAGTCTGAGCCAAGGCCGGTGGCGTCAAGCAGCACTGGCTGGCCACCCTGCGAAATCATTTCGGCTTGGATGCCGCGGGCCACAACGTCTCGAGGGGCGAGCTCTGCAAGCGGATGAATCTTCTGCATGAAGCGCTCACCCTTGTTATTGATGAGCACCGCACCATCGCCTCTGACGGCCTCGGAGATCAAGAACGAACCAGGAACCGCTAGGGCAGTTGGGTGGAACTGATAGAACTCAACGTCAGCAAGTTCGGCACCGGCTCGGAAGGCAGCCGCGACGCCGTCACCGGTGGTCACGGATGGGTTGGTGGTGTGGCGATAAAGCTGCCCGGCTCCGCCGCTGGCCAGGATGACTGCATCGGCCTCAACGAAGTGTTTGCCGGAGGCATCCATGAGGTGAACGCCTTTGACCGCACCGTTGACAACCTCAAAGTCGGCGACGAAGGTGTGCTCGTGAATCTCTGTGGCAGTGGCACGAAGCGTTTCGACCAAGGCGCGGCTAATGTCGGCACCGGTGGTGTCGCCGCCGGCGTGAAGAATGCGAGCGTGAGAGTGTGCGGCTTCCATGCCAAGTGCAAATGCGGCCCCCTTCTTATCGAAGTCGACACCAAATCTAATCAGGTCGTTGATTCGCTGCGGACCTTCTTCGCAAAGCACCTGCACTGCTGGCTCGTAGCAATAGTCGGCGCCGGCAGACAGAGTGTCGGCAACGTGCTCGGCGATCGAATCATCATCGGTAACCACGGCAGCGATGCCGCCCTGTGCATAGTGGGTGTTGCTCTCTGACAGGGTCGACTTGGTGACCAAGACAACCTCGTGAGTGCGGCTGCCTTCGACGGCTGCGATGAGGCCGGCGATGCCGCTTCCGATAACTACAAGTTTCTTCATGGATGCGCCTAGAGCGGCTTCGCCGCCAACATGCGCTCAAGTGCCACGCGGGCATCGGTTGCAACGCTTTCGTCGACCAAAATCTGGTTTACAGTTTCGCCGGCGACCAAGCTTTCTAGAACCCAGGCGAGGTATCCCGGGTGGATTCGATACATGGTTGAACATGGGCAGACCACCGGGTCAAGGCAGAAGATGTTGTGCTGCGGATACTGAGCTGCTAATCGCTGAACCATGTTGATTTCGGTGCCGATGGCGAAAGTGGTTGGCTCGGTAGCAGCGGCCACGGCCTTGCGGATGTAGTCGGTCGAGCCATACTCATCGGAGGCGTCGACAACTGCCATCGGCGACTCTGGGTGCACGATAACGCGAACGCCAGGGAACTCGGCGCGGGCCTTGTCGATCTGTGCAACGGTGAATCGCTTGTGCACCGAGCAGAAGCCATTCCAGAGGATCACCTTGGCGTCGTTGAGCTGGTCGGTGGTGTTGCCACCGAGCTCCTTGCGACCGTGCCAAAGTGGCATCTGGTCAATGCTGATGCCCATGGCCTTGGCCGTGTTTCGACCCAGGTGCTGGTCAGGGAAGAACAGCACGCGCTGGCCGCGTTCGAAGGCCCACTTGAGCACAACCTCGGCGTTCGACGAGGTGCAAACGATGCCGCCGTTGCGACCACAGAAAGCCTTCAGTGCTGCAGATGAGTTCATGTAGGTCACTGGAATAACCGGCACGCGCCCTTCAGCATCGGCCTCGGTGCCGTAAAGCTCCATTAGCTGCTCCCAGCAGTCTTCGACCGAATCGGCATCGGCCATATCGGCCATCGAGCAGCCAGCGGCCAGGTTCGGCAAGATAACCTTCTGGTTCTCGTTCGAGAGAATGTCGGCAGTTTCAGCCATAAAGTGCACACCGCAGAAGACGATGTGCTCTGCCTCGGGGCGGCCCTTGGCTGCAACCGCTAGCTGGAACGAGTCACCGAGATAGTCGGCGTGCTGAACGATCTCTTCACGCTGATAGAAGTGCCCGAGGATGACCACCTTGTCGCCGAGAGTTTGCTTCGCGGCAACGATTCGCTCGTGCAGCTCATCCTGGCTCGCGGTCTTATATTCTTCTGGCAAAACACCCTGACGCGGCGCATCGGCTGGGATGACGTCTTCGCTCGAAGAGCCAGGGCCGTAGGCCGCTGGACCACCATCAAACTCCCACGGGCCTTTGGCTAATGAGGTGCTGCAGGTCGAGTCTTTCGACTGCCCCTTCACAATTAGCTGGATGCGTTCGTTGACTGATGCTGTTGTCATTTTGTTTCCCCTGCTTGTGTAGTGGCGCGGTAGAGCTTCGGTGGTCGGTGGCGGGTGCCGGCGAGAACCTCGCCGGTTTCTTCAACGGTGCCCGTTGACTCGACCGTGCGGCGGAAGTTGCCAGGGTCAAGTTCACGGCCAAGCACGGCTTCGTAGACTTCGCGAAGCTGCGCGAGGGTGAATGATTCGCTCAAGAAAACGTGGGCGATGCGGCTGTATTCGAGCTTGTTCCTGAGGCGACCCAGGGCATACTCGATGATCTGGTTGTGATCGAATGCGAGGCTGGGCAACTCGTCGGCCCAAAACCATTGAACGTTTTCACTGTCAATCGCGCGCTCAGCTTCGTCGGCGCCAACCAGCGCCCAGTAAACGATGGATACGACGCGCTCGGCCAAGACGCCTCCGGCGCGGTCCACGCTACCGAAGGCATAAAGCTGCTCGAGATAGCGCGGTTCAAGTCCGGTGGTGTCGCGAAGGGTGTGCGAGGCAGAGGAAGCCAGGTCTTCGTCCACTTGGAGTGGCCCTCCCGGCAAAGCCCACTGGCCTTCGAACGGGGCTCGAATTCGGCGCACCAGGGGAGTGGCCAATTGAAGGTTTCCACTTGCGTTTGGTCGCAGGGTGAAAATCACCGTTGAAACGGCAAGAGTTGGCGTCTCGATGGAGCTCGCGGTTGCGTTGCTCATTGACTGCCAATCGATAAGAAAGAGTCTGAATGACTCTAAGTAAGAATTATCTTAGTGTCATTTTGACTCAAAGGCGAATCCTGGCAGTGCTTGTATGGTTGAGAACGAAATGGCAACCTCTCCGGATCTCGCTACCGCACCCCTTCGAGGTGTGCTGGTTAGCCTTGTGCAACTCGACGAGACTGCCCTCGAGCCCTATCTAGAGATGCTCGGTGACCCAGAGGGCCGCTCGCTAACTGCCACCAAATCAACTTTCACCGATGTTCAAATCATCGAATGGTTGAAAACCCGAGCAACAACAAATGGGCGAAGCGACTGGGCCATTTTCGAACGCAGCACAGGGGAATTCGCGGGCGAAATCGTGCTCAATGAATTTGATGAAAAGAAAAACTCCATGAACCTGCGCATCGCTTTGCGGGGGCCGGGATGGTTTGGCAGGGGTCTCGGCGGCGAGGCGATTCAACTGGTTTTAGAACACGTATTCAATCAAACTAAGCTCGCCAAAATCACTCTTGAGGTGCTAACCGAGAATGCTCGGGCAATCGGCGCATACGAAAAATCGGGATTCCAGCCTGGTCGCGAATTCAGCGAAGGCAGAAATCGATTTCTTCGAATGTCATGCGATCGCTACGACTTCATCCGTGCCCTTGCCGAACGGAAGATGGCGGAGCACATCGATTTGGAGAACTGGCAGTTTGGCTTTGACAGTGCAAAACGCCGCGCTGGGCTCTGCAACTACACGACCAAGACCATAACCATCTCGCGCTACCTAGCCGACATACACAGCATCGACGAGACCATGCAGGTTGTCTTGCACGAGGTCGCGCACGCGATGTGCGGCAAGCGCGAAGGGCACAACAAAAAGTGGTTGGCCACGGCTAAGTCGATTGGCTACCGAGCCGAACGTTTCACCGGCACCGAAATCGCTCGAGAAACAGCCACCTGGGTTGGAACCTGCAAAAAAGGCCACACCCACTATCGATACCGGCAGCCGAGCCGCCCCCTAGCCTGTGGTTTGTGCGGCCGCGGTTTTAGCCGGTCAAACCTTATAGTTTGGCAGCACCGGGATGAACTTCCCGCCGCCTAAACACCATTAGATCCAGGCGAGTGTGACCACGGCACCGGCAAAAAAGTTGAGCCAAATGAAAAGCTTCCAGCCGCGATTGGCATCCTCGCAGGTTGCGTCAGTGATGTTCCAGTGACGGCCAACAATCACCAGGTATGGAACCGCAGCCCAGAGCAGATTCGGAATGCCGGCCAGGGCGATTAGCCCGGCAGCAACTAGGTAGGCGACGAACGAGAATCGCACAGTGTTTCTGGCGCCAATGACGGTGGCGATTGAAGCGATTCCGCCCTCGCGGTCGGCACGAACATCTTGGACGGCACCGAATGCGTGCGAGCCAATGCCCCACAGCGTGAAGGCTCCGAGCAGTAACCACAGAGTTTGGCTGGCAAAGCTCGCCCCGGCCAAGGACAAACCGAAGACCGCCGGGCCAACGAAGTGGCTTGCTGAAGTTAGTGAGTCGAGAAAAGGCTTTTCTTTGAAGCGAAGGCCGCGTGCACTGTAGGCAATCACGGTGAATAGAAATAGGTAAAGCCAGCCGGTTGATTCTGAAGTTCCTACGAGGGTTAGAAACAGGATGAATGGGAACGAGCTGACCACTGCCGAAACCACGGTTAGTCGGTGGAATCGAGGGTCTAGCAGCGCGCCCTCAATCCCGCCCTTTCGAGGGTTTCGCAGATCGCTTTCATAGTCAAAAACGTCGTTGATTCCATACATGAGCAGGTTGTATGGAATCAGGAAAAACAGGGTGCCGATTACGAGGGTTGCATCGATTGAGCCAGTGGTTAGGAAGTAGGCGACGGCAAATGGGTAGGCCGTGTTGATCCAAGAAATCGGCCGCGACACCCAAAAGAGTGTCTTGATCGTTTCGATCACTTCTTCTCCGTCTGATTATTCTTGCGCCGCGTCATTGCCGACCAAACCGAAGGAACAATGAGCACTGCCGCAATCGTATAAGCGAAATCTTCCACAGGCGCTAAACCGATGAACAGGCCAGAAATCTTGGTTTCGTCGTATGCGACTATTCCGGCAGCGATTATCAGGTTGTCGAAAATGGCAGTTAGTGCCAGCATCGGCACCATGGCAATCAGGTATGCCAGCCAGCGGTTTCTAGGAACCAACAGCAGTGCAAAAAGCGAAACGCCAATAAAAACCGCGTTGAGTAAGAGATAGGTCATCGATTTTCCCCGGCTCGTTTGTCGCGTCGCTTGTGAACAAATCTGCCCAACCCAATAAATGACTCCAAGGTTGAATAACAAAGCACGGTGAGGAACAGAACCTCTTCAAGCGGAAGCTCGGGAGCAAGTAGCAAGCCGGTCAGTGCCTCGGATTCGCCCCGAAAGAAAATGCCATTAGCGATTCCGAAAAGGTCCCAAACGAGAAAAAACACCACACCGGTGGCTATTGCCACGGCTCCTGCCAGCCAGTCTCGGAAGAAGACCAATGTGTGCCTTCGGTCGAGCAACACGAGCCCGACTAAAGAGGCGATCAAAGCCAGCAGGTAGAGTCCCAAGTTACTTGAGGCCCTTCCAGCCGTTCTGGCC
>JAGNYY010000004.1 GCA_017984715.1 Rhodoluna sp. | reverse complement strand
GCATCGGCGATGATTTGGATTTCGACACCCAAATCTGATGCCATTTGTGCCTGCAAGTCGTGCGGCCAGGCATCGTCATTTTGGCCACGAATCACTTGGATGGGCAAGCCGGTTGCCTTGACCTCCGCAACAATCGACGGCTCTGACATCAGATGCTGGGCATGCACTTGAATTGAGCGTTTGTCGCTCGCAAACCAACGTCGTTGCTTCAGAGAACCTTCTTGGTTTCCGGGCTTATCAGACTCTCCGTTTGACACCCATAGCTCAGCCATTGAGTGCGCATTCAAATACTCGATGTCGTTAGCAAGTGCTGTCCACTCGGGCATGCCGTGAGGACCGCTGCAAAAAATAGTCAACGATGCCCACTCGCTCGGGAAATCCACTGCTGCTCGTTGAGCAACAAGACCACCAAATGAGTGCCCAAATAGATGCGGCTTGACTAAACCAAAGTGCCGAGCGAGTTCAAGGTGATCTGCTGCCAGAGAACTGATCGAATACTTGCTGGGATCTTCCGAATGTTCAGACTCAAATTGCCCTCGGTTGTCGGAGGTGACCACACGATAACCCTGTTCTGCGAGCAACGGACCAATCAAGGAGAAATCCTCCTTGCTGCCGGTGTAGCCGTGAATCAGAATCGCATCGCCCCTGTGCACGTCAGGCTCGAAAATCTTCACAGCTATCAGACCACCGCGAATCAAGACTTTTTCTGTCATTGCATTACCTGAATCGCAAGAGAACTGCGCCGTGCGGCTCCACTTCGACGCTCGAACCCGGGTCGATTGCATCCCCCGACCAAACATCCTTTGCAGCGCCGAATTCACCCACAGCCTGGGTTAGAGCAAAGTTTGTAGCTTGGTCACCGCGATTCAGTAGAACCGCAGCCAAACCCCCACCGGCTTCATCCGACATTCGCTTTGACCAAACCTGAAGGTCGCCATCGCTCCAGGTCAGCCGACCCTGTTCGCCAGACCAATCCTGGTCAATTTCAATAACCCCAGGATGAATCAACAAGTCTCGAACTTCATCAGTCATCCGGGTTAGGTCATTGCCAGCCATTAGCGGCGCATTGAGCACGGCCCATAGGTAGAAATGAGCTCGGTTTTCGGCGCTGCTTAGCGAGCCATTGCCCACCTGAAGCATGTCAGGGTCGTTCCAAGCACCCGGGCGTGAGTACGGGTACAAAGGCTCCTGCAAATCGAGGGTTCTCATCAGAGAATCCCAATCGGCAAAAAGATCATCGGTGGTGCGCCACATGTTCGTGAATTTTGGGGCCCACTCGTGAGGCTTCCAGAAACCATATTCTGAGATCGAGTAAACGATGTCGCGGCCGGTGGCTCGAAGCTCATCAGCCATCTTCTTGAATGCAACTTCAGGAACAAGACCATCATTCAGGTGCGCGCGACACCAGTCGTATTTGACGTAGTCGATTCCCCACTCGGCAAAAGCCTGAGCATCGATTCGTTCGTGATTTAGCGAACCAAGGTCACCGGCAACGTAATCGTCGTATTGCTGGGCGCAGGTTAGCGTGCCTGGCACAGAATAGAGGCCGAACTTTAATCCAAGCGCCTTAACGTCGTTGACCAATTGAGGGATTCCGTGCCGGAATCGCAACGCGTGACCTTGAAGTCGCCCTTGCCAATCACGACGAGCATTCTGATAACCGTCGTCAAGCACGAAATATTCGTATCCGGCAGCAAGCATTCCGGTGTCAACCATGGCCTGCGCCTGCTCGAGCATCGACTTCTCTGTGAGGCGAGAAAAGTCAGCACGATTGTTCTCATTTAGCCCGTAGTTCCATGAGTTCCAACCCATTGGCGGGCGCTGCGCGAGGGTCATAAGGTTGTCTTTCTCTTGAACAGATTGATTTCGTTTGCCCTTAGGTAATCAAGGAGGACGAGCGCGAAGGCAAGGGTGTGAATCACGATTATCGCCCAGACCACCCACTCGGTTCGGGCGAATGTTGCATCGAGCCGCACCCACTCGATGGCATAAAACTCAGGCGAGTTTCCGGTGACCGCGATGATGGGGTTTGACGCGACGATTTGCCCTAGGCCTGATGCAATCGGCGCCGATGTTGCCGAGACAGTCTCGACCCGCAAATCGGCTGCAAGAATCGCATGCAGGTTGAGAGTGTTTGCCAGAGCCAGAACACCGAGAAATAGTCGGCGCCCATTGGTCGCAACCCATACCAGAGCAAGAATCGCAAAAGCCTGAGCCAGATAGCGCTCATGGACGCGAGTTGGCAGTGCGAAGAAAGCCACCAATAGCGTGGCGGAACCAAGCAGAACCTGCTGAGCCGAGTGTCGCTTGACCAATAACCAGACGATGAGCCCGGTGACACCGAGGAACAAAACACCGCCGATGGCTTGAGCGGGAACCCCAAAAACCGGATATTCATCGGTCAGCCAGAACACCTGGCCATCCTGGATTTGTTGCGCAAGTGGAATCTCGCCAACCCCAGCCCAAATATTGAAAGCATTCGCGGTGAGCACTGGGAACATCCCAGCGGTCGAGAAATATTGGACAGCTAGGCCGAGCAAATCACCAACCAGCGGAATGGAAGCTAGGCCTTTGTTCGATTCACCAAGGTAGCTTTCGAGCGACCAGGGCATGGCAATCACAGCGAAAGTGGCAAGTGCGGCACCAATTGAAGTTGCCAATCTCCTGAGTTTCAACTCGCGCTGAATGAATTGGCCAATCAAAACCGGAACCAGAATCAAGAGGATGAGGGCACCTTGAGGTTTGGTGAGCACGGCGACTACGAAGAAAACCAGAGACCACTCTGGCTTCTTCTCGATCAAGAAAACAAGCGACAAGAGCATCGGCAACATAGATAGCGAGTCGACCTGACCCCAGATCGCAGAGTCATACCAGGTAATCGGCAAGAACAAATAGGCCGCTGCCGCTATTAGCGCCTGCTTCTCGCCGAACCATCGGCGACCGGCGACGGCAATAACGAATCCAATGCCAATATCCGCGACAACCGAAGGCCACTTCATCAGCAGGTATGGAGAAATTCCAGACCAGTCGCCAATCCAGTTCAACAAAGCCAGGATGTCGGTGAACACCGGCGGATAGTTGATGCCGGGGTCGACGGCAAAGGCATTGAAGCCTTCGAACCGGATGGTGTCCATCCAGCTCGCGAAGGTTGCCATGTCCCAGGCAAAACCCTGATTCAAGAAGACGACAAAAGCTAACCAGTACCTGAGTGCGAAGCCAACGAATAGGCCCGCTGCCAGAATTGTGTAGAACCTGCGATTAGTCATTCTTTGACCAAGAAACCGAATTGGTGTTGTGGTCGATGGCAATTTCGAGTTGGCCACGTCTAATCACCTCAACCCCACCTCCACCACGAATCAAGATGCCGAGCGAGTTGACGATGTTGTGAAACAGGTCGAGGTTCGAGTCATCATCGAGACGCGTGCCAACATAAGTGCCAGTAGTTGACTGGGCAATCGCGGCCGACCCGTCTGCAACGCCACCGACAAAGCTCGCTGTGAGACTAGCGCTGGTCACAGATGCAAATTGTGACCACTCAGTGGCTGACATTCCGTTGCTCAGGTGAACTGATTCGCCGACTCGAACGGGGGCGAACTCATCGACGAAAACACCAAGACAGTCGCGAACCAACTTGCCACCGTAACCGCCGAGCTTGACAGCATCAACCTCATCCGAGATTCCGGTGAAATAGGAGGCAACAAGGTAGCCACCATTTTCTGAATAGTGGATCAACTCTTGTTCTGCCTTGGAATCAAGTAGATAGAGCATTGGGGCAAGCACCATTTTGTACTTCGCCAGCTGCTGGGCCGTTGAACCAGGGGCCACAAAGTCAACTCGAACACCAAGATCCCATAGAGCTCGATACCAGTCGTGCGCAAGCTCGGGGTAATCAATCGAGGTGCTTGGAAGGTTTCGTTGCGAGAGCGCCCACCAAGACTGGTAATCAAAAATCATCGCAACTTCGGCTGCTTCGGTCTCAGCGCTAGCCAGCTCAGTCAATTCGCCTAACTTGCCGCCTAGTTCCTTGACGTTTTTCCAGACCCTGCTCTGCTCTCCAGTGTGAGGCACCATGGCTGAATGAAATTTTTCGGAACCGCTAATCGACTGCCGCCACTGAAAGAACATCGCACCATTGGACCCCCTGGCCACGTGCGATAGCGAGTTGGCCAGCATTTCTCCACGCGCCTTGGGAAGGTTGCGATCCTGCCAGTTCACGGCGCTGGTGGAGTGCTCCATGAGCAACCAAGGCTTTCCTCCGGCGAAACCTCGGGTTAGATCTGCCTGAAACGCCAGGTCGATAAAGTTTCGTTCATCTTCTGCGATCAAATAGTGGTCAGTCGCAACAAAATCTACTTCGCTGGCCCATTGCCAATAATCGAGCACGCTCGTGTGCTTCATTGACATGAAGTTTGTAGTGATTGGGTGCGATGAATCGATTGCACGGATGGCGTCGCGCTCGTTGACGTAGAGGCTCAAGATCTCGTCATTGCTGAACCTGCGATAGTCGAGCACCATGGTTGGGTTTGGATAGGTTCCTACCGGAGTCTCGCGAGGTGGAAGGATCTCAGCCCACTGGTGATATCTCTGTGACCAAAAATTCGTTCCCCAAGCTTTGTTTAGTGCATCCAAGTCCGAATACTTCCGCTGCAACCAGACTCGCCAGGCCGACGCGCTGACATCGCAATAACAGATTGGGTTGTGGCAGCCGTACTCGTTATTGACATGCCACATTTTGATCGCCGGATGCTTGCCGTAACGCTCGGCCAGTTTTGCAGCTAACTGACCAGTCTTGGCCTTGTAGATAGGTGAACTTATGCAATAACCCTGGCGACCACCGTGTGACAAGCGTGTGCCGCTGTAGTTCACGGGCAGCACTTCTGGGTTTGCAATAGTTAGCCAAGCAGGTGGCGACGCCGTCGCGGTTGCTAGGTCTACACCGATGCCATTTTCGTGGAGCAATTCAATGATCTCGTCGAGCCAGCCGAACTCGAAGACGCCATCGGCAACTTCAATAGTCGCCCACGAAAAGACTCCGAGTGTGACCAGGTTGACACCTGCCTCGCGCATTAATCGCATGTCCTCCAGCCATACATCCTTGCTCCACTGTTCTGGGTTGTAATCGCCGCCGTAGAACAGCTGGGAAGGCATGGCTGGAGGCATTTTTAGACTCTTTCTGCTTCGATCAGAATCGCGTTTTCGGGTGCCAAGATTGGCGGACGAAGGCCAACCTTTGAAAGCGCAGCGCCGGTCAGAACAACACCGTCAAGCCACTTCGGCATCTGGCGGTGAACGTATTGCGGCGCACCAGCTGGCTGCACCATCTTGACTCGGTAGTTTGCTGCTGGGTCTAGGCCTTCGATGCGCAATGCGTTTGGGGTCATGCCTGGCATTCCGCGAAGAGTCGCCAGAGCGAAAATCGCTCGCGACTTATCTTGTGCCACCACTCCGTGAACGAATGCAGAGTCGTCAGGCTGCTCTACTCGAATCATCTTTCCGTTGTGCAGAAGGTCACGGTTTGCCTTGTAGTAGGAAGCCCATGAAGTCAGCACCTTGCGCTCTTCTGGTGTGGTCTCGGTAAGGTCCCATTCAAGACCGGCGTGGCCAAATAGTGCCGTGATTGCACGGAACGATAGGTCATGGGTTCGGTGCGTGGTGTGCGAGTGGGTCGGGCCGATGTGCGAACCCAACATCTCAGGGGGAATCGCAAACTGGGTATAACGCTGAATGTACTGACGCTCGAGCGCGTCATTGCAGTCGGAAGTCCAGAATCGATCTGCGTGGTCAACCATTCCTAGGTCGATTCGACCACCACCCGATGAGCAGGATTCGATTTCCAACCCTGGGTGACGAAGCTTCAACTCGTCGAATAAACGATAGATAGCCTTGGTCTGCTCGCGAACGGCAGCCTGCCCCAGGTGTGCCGCTTCGGTCAAAGTGCGGTTGTGATCCCACTTGATGTAGGCAATGTCGTATTCGCTAAGGATGGCGTCTACCTGCCCGAAAACGTGGTCGTAAGCACCTTGATGAGTGATGTCCAACACCTGCTGGAATCGACCCTCTGGTGGCACGCGATCGCCAACGTGAAGAATCCACTCTGGGTGCGCGCGATAGAGGTCTGAGTCGGGGTTGACCATTTCACCCTCAAACCACAGACCGAATTCCATGCCTCGAGACTTGACTACATCAATTAGAGGCTTGAGGCCGTTCGGCCAGACATCCTTGGAGACAACCCAGTCGCCGAGACCCCTGTGGTCATCACGGCGGGCTCCGAACCAGCCGTCATCGAGCACGAAACGCTCGACGCCAATGCTTTGAGCCACATCCGCTAGCTGAGTCAGCTTCTCGAGATTGTGGTCAAAATAGACCGCCTCCCAAACGTTCAGAGTGAGTGGACGTGGGCGAACCTTGCTCGGATGGGTTGGGCGCGAACGCAGCCAGCGGTAGTGACGATCGGTGATGCCGTCGATGCCTTCAGCCGAATAAGTGGCCACCACAACTGGAGCTTCATAAGTTTCACCCGGCGCCAACTGAACTTCGCCTGGAAGCAACAGTTCACCCGCACCCATTGTGGTTCGACCAGTTGGTTGACGCTCAATCACGTGGCGAGTGTTTCCACTCCACTGGAGGCCCATCGACCAAACCTCACCGCGCTGGTAGTCGGCATCTTTGGTCATGGCGAGTTGGACGATTGTGTAATCGTGACCAGATCGACCCTCGCGAATTTCACGAGCCCAGGTTCCGACCTGAATTTCACGACGCTGAGGCTGGCGTTCTTTGACCCAGCGACCGGTGAAGTCCATGGTTTCGGTTGCGTAGTCTGGCAGCGGAAGCCAGCTAGTCAGATCATTCAGCGAGAAAGGCGATGATCCGCTATTTTTCAAAGTTTGAGAAATTCGAAGGATTCCCGAGCTGGTGATTTCAAACAACACCGAAACCTCGAGACCTGCTGAGAGGTCTTCGCTTCGAACAAAAATTGTGTTGGCCGAGGTTTTTACTTCGGCGATGTCGAACATCTGCGACCAGTCTTGGCCTGCTCGATGCCCTTGAAGAGCAGGTCGACCCAAAAAGCCTCGCGCATTTTCACGCCACACACCAGGGTTCTGAAATGCATCGAGGTCAGCGTGCGGAACGCCTTCCTGCATTGCAACATTTAGCTGGCTGGCGTCTAAATTTCCCCCGAGGTCACTACCCCAATGCAGAACCACTGGGGTTCCGCTGGCAACGTTCACAACGAGCTGGACGCCGTCTGATTTGATTTCAAAAGATTCTGGGGTTTGAGACATCGGAAGATTCCTTTTTGATCGGTGCGCTTAGTTAGAGCCTAGAAAAGAAACCCGGTGGAGGGAAAGGTTTCTCCACCGGGTTTCCTTACTTACTAGGAGTGTTGCTTGTTACTAGAACAGCGCCTTTACCTTCTTGTTCATTTCAACAAGAGATGAGACATCTGACTTGCCAGACATGATTGAGTCCATGACCGGGTTGATGATGTCGTTGCGCTGTGACTTCTTGTCACCGATTGGGAACAAGAATGTGGTCTTGCCGGTGATGTGAACGTAGAACGGGTTGACGTCAATGCCCTTCTTGGTGAAGGCTGCAACAGCCTTCTTGGTTGACGAAGGGATCGCAGGGAAGACGGTTGCCTTCGAAGCGATTACGTCCTGACATGCAGCTGAACCAAGGTACTTAACCCACTGCCATGCAGCTTCTGGGTTCTTGGTGCCCTTGTAGATGTTGTCTGCAAGACCGTTGTACATCGATGCACGCTTGCCGGTAGGACCAACTGGAGTTGGAGCTAGGGCAGGGGTGAACTTGTCGCTCTTAGCGCCGAACACTGATCCGGTCATCCATGAACCGTTGGTAGCCATTGCAACCTTGCCAGCGGCTAGCTGGTCGCTCCAGCCAACACCGTTCTGCTGTGCAAAGGTAGGCATGTAGCCCTTCTCAGTTAGCGAGTGCCACCACTTGATGGTTGCAGCTAGCTTTGGTGAGTCGTAGTGGAAGTTGTTGTTCCATGGGCCGTCGTTGACCTTCCAGCCGTTTGAAGCAGCAAGGAATGACCACTGGGTCTGTCCGTCGCCGCCGCCTGAGCCTTCCATCCAGATACCGTAGGTTGCAACCTTGGTCTTGTCGAAGCCAGCTTCGTCTCCGCGCTTGCCGTTCTTGTCAACGGTTAGGTGAGCGATGGTCTTCTCGTAGGTGCCACCGTCAGTTGGGTTCCAGGTCAATGAAGACATGGTCTTAGCTGAGATGCCAGCAGCCTCGGTTAGCTGCTTGTTGTAGAACACGGCGATGGTGTCGAAGTCCTTTGGAAGACCGTACTGAACACCCTTAGGGTCGCGCCATAGAGCAGCAAGACCTGGCTGGTAGGTTGCGTCAACAACTACCTTGTCGCGCTTGATGTAGCTGGTTAGAGGCAAGATCTGCTTCTTTGCAGCGAACTCTGGGAAGAATGCTAGGTGAGAGGTGAATACGTCGTAGCCCTTGCCAGAAACGAATCCAGCGTTGACCTTGGTCCAGTAGTCATCCCAACCAATCTGCTCAACCTTCACGGTTACGCCAGAGGCCTTCTTGAATGCTGCGGCACAGGCTACGTAGCCTGCCTTCTGGTTTGAATCCCAGAGACCGTAGGTGATGGTGCCTGATGCCTTTGGTGCAGCCTGAGCAACTACGCTCATGCCGCCCACTAGCGCAGCTGCAGTTACAACCGCAGCGGTAGCTTTGAGGAACTTCATAGCTTTTTCTTTCTCTTGGTGTGAGTTTTGAGGTCTGATTGCCCGTGCAATCGAACCCCTCCGGGGCCGAGAACCCTATTTGACTCCGGAAGATTGGATGGATCCGACGATCTTTTTACCAGCAACAATCATTAGCAAGATCATCGGTATTGCCGCCACGAGTGCTCCGGCCATCAGGCCAGACCAGTCGGGTGAACCCTGAGGAGTTTGGGACTTGAAGATTCCCAAACCGACCGTCAGAAGCGTTGATTCAGGAGCACCGTTGCCCACGTAAAACGGCCACAAGTAGTCGTTCCAGCTGGCGATGAACTGAAGGATAAATAGTGTGATGATTTGTGGCCATGCCATTGGCACCACGATCTGACGGAAAATTCTGAAGTGGTTGGCGCCGTCAATTCGAGCGGCTTCAACAATGCTTAGGTTGGTTCCAAGGAAGAACTGGCGCAAGAAGAATATTGCGAACGGGGCCATTAGCAGGTTAGGCAACATGATGCCTAGCAGTGTGTTGAGCAGCCCCAAGTCGCGAATCAGCAAGAAGTTTGGCAAGACAAGGAAGATTCCCGGAACAGTCATTGCGATTAGGAACAAGAAGAAGACCTTGTCGCGGCCCTTCCACTGCAAAATCGAAAACGCATAGGCAGCAGCTGCACTGAAGAAGACCTGTGAAATCGTCGTTACCGTGGCAACTGTCATTGAGTTCACGAAGAACTGGAAGAAGTTGATCGAAGCTCCCGAGCCGCCCTCAGCTAGGGCCTCCTCTTCAGACAACAGACCAAAGACTCGACCGAAGCCGCCCCAGGTGAAGTTGACCGGCAGGAGAGAAAGCGGGTCACTGAATAGTGTCTTGGATGTGCTCAGCGCTGTGCGCAGCATCCAATAAATCGGAAACAGAGTTACTAGAACGAGAATCGTTAAGGATGTGTAGCCAAAGACTCTGCTGCCCACGCTGCGTGGCAACTGAACAGTCTCTTCGGACTTGCGTGTTTGCTTCTTGGTCATGGTGGTCATTTCTAACGCTCCAAATCTGACTCGCTGGCACGGAGCAGCTTGGTCTGTGCAAAAGCGATTAGTGAGAGCAGAACCATCAGGAACACCGAGATGGCAGACGCGTATCCGAAGTTGAAGTCACCCCAGGCCTTGTCAGCAATCCAAAGGCTGAAGACTCTCGTTGCGTTGATTGGCCCACCGCCGGTGGTCACTGCCACCGTGTCAAAGATTTGGAAGGAACCAGTGATGGTGATCACCAACACGAATGCTAGAACCGGACGAAGAAGCGGAAGAGTGATTGAACGGAACGTTCTCCACTCGCCGGCTCCATCGACTGATGCTGCGGCGTAGACGTCGTCAGGAATCGCCTGCAGGCCCGCGAAGATAAGCAAGGCGGTGTAGCCCATGTGGCGCCAAACGTTGATCATTGCGATGGTTGGCATGGCTGTCATGTCTGAGAAAAAAGTGAACTTGCTTAGGCCTAAGAAGTCGATCACCGAGTTGACCAAACCGAGGTTGTAGTCGAGAAGCCAATACCAAACCAAGGCCACGATCACATTAGAGATCAGATAAGGCATGAGCACGATGCCGCGAATCAAAGTTGATCGGGTGAAACGGTGCAGGAGAACTGCAATAAACAGCGAGACAACAGTCTGGATGCCGATATTCATGGCCACATACTGGCTGGTCACTGCCAATGCGTTCCAGAACAGCTCGTCCTGGAACATAGTCACGAAGTTGTCGATGCCGATAAACACTGGCTCAGTGAAAACGTCATAAGAGGTGAATGCTAGGTAGACACCGCGAATGCCCGGAGCCAGAACAAAGACGGAAAGGCCGATTAGAGCGGGAAGGATGAACGGAATTGCAGTGAGAAAATCACTGCGCTTTACTGGCTTTTTTGCCAGAGACTGCTTCGCCATCTCAAACCTTTCTTGTCGATTGATTTCGATAGTAGCGAATCAAGATTGCATTAATTCACAAAACTTATCAGAAGTTATCATTTTGTAACCAAAGATTGCATTTACCCTTCTATTTGCTGTTTAGGCTATGTAAGTAAGTTCACAAAAGTTCGATTCTGAAAGGTGACATTGAGATGCTTGCAGCTCAAAGACACAGCCTGATCTTGGAAGAGGTTCAGCAGCGCCGCGCAGCGCGCATTTCAGAACTTGCCGAAACCCTAGATGTTTCTGAGATGACAGTCAGGCGCGACATTGAAGTTCTCGCCGAGCAAGGACTTCTGGAAAAGGTTCATGGTGGAGCAACAGCTGTCTCACCGCAGAGCACTGTTATCGAGCCACCTTTTCAATCCAAGTCACTCCGCGAACAACTCGCCAAGGATGCAATCGCAACTCGTGCAGCACGAGAAATTAATCCCGGTGATTCAATCGCCTTGATGGGTGGCAGTTCGGTTTTTGCCGTGGCCAAACTAGCTGTGCGAATTCCAAGACTCACGATTGTCACAAATTCACTCCCGGTGTCCGATCTTTTCAATAGAGATGGGTTGCCAGACCAAACCGTGATCCTTGCCGGCGGCCTTCGGACTCCAACCGACTCTTTCGTCGGAGCAATTGCCGTGGATGCGTTCAAGAGTCTGAACCTGGACCTGGTTTTCATGGGTACCCACGGAATGGACATCGACGGCGGATACAGCTCACCGAACTTGCTCGAAGCAGAGACCAACCGCGCCGTGAGAGAAAAATCGCGACGCCTGGTAATGCTTGCAGACCACACCAAGTGGGGCGAGGTTGGTTTCAGCACCTTTGCTCAGCTCTCTGATGCCGACCTACTTATCACCGATGATCTCTTGCCCAAAGAGGCGATCGACATTCTTCGTCGTCACGTGGCTGAAGTTGCCGTGGTTTCCACCTAGACATAAAGCGACAGGCGTCTTCAAACCCAAGGGAAAACGCCCTTCAAGCGAGATAATCAACTATTCCAAGAAAAGCCGGGGCATCCATGTCAACCACCAAGCGATCAACTCGTCTGAGCGACGGTCGCGAGCTCATCTATTTCGATGACGCTGGCTCTAACCTGCCTGCGGAGCGAAAAGCCGATCTTCGCCCCGCCGCAGAGCGACCAGCTGTGGCTCAAATGCGACTTGATTCGCTCACCGGTGAGTGGATTTCGGTGGCCGCCGCGCGGCACAACCGAGCATTCCTGCCGCCAGCTCACCTCTGCCCACTATGCCCAACCACTGATGGAAATCTCTCAGAGATTCCTGATGTTTTTGACGTGGCCGTGTTCGAGAACAAGAGCCCTTCGTTTGGACCAGACCTTGCCGAGTTAGACGACGAGAACTATGGGGTGATCCCAAACCTAGCCATCGGCTCTACGCTCGACTCAATCGGTCGCTGCGAGGTCGTAGTTTTTAGCTCACAGCATTTGGGCTCACTGGCTGACCAGACTGTTCCACGCGTGCGCACAATCATCGATGCTTGGGCAGATCGCACCGCAGAACTTTCGGCACTGCCAGGCATTCGCCAGGTGTTCCCGTTTGAAAACCGCGGGCAAGAGATTGGCGTGACCCTCCACCACCCGCACGGGCAGATCTACTCATACCCTTACGTAACCCCTCGCACCCAGAAGCTACTTGCTTCGATCGAGGCATACGGGCCAAACCTTTTCGCCGACACCCTTGCATTCGAGCAAGCCGGCGAGCGGGTGCTCATCCGAGGTGAACACTTCACCGCCTACGTGCCGTTTGCCGGTCGTTGGCCGATCGAGATTCACCTATTGCCTCACCGCCACGTTCAGAATTTGGCGCAGTTGACCGATGAAGAGCGCGACGAATTGGCCTCGATTTATTCGCGGTTGTTGAAGGCTCTGGACACCGTTTATGAGACCCCAACGCCATATATTTCGGCTTGGCATCAAGCTCCGTTGGTTGCCGGTGGCGAAAACGTGCGCCTCCAGCTTCAAATCACCTCGCCACGTCGCGCGGCTGACAAGCTGAAGTACCTGGCCGGCAGCGAGGCCGCTATGGGTGCTTTTATCGCGGACTTCCCGCCTGAAACCACCGCTGAAATGCTTCGCAAGGCCATCAAGTGACCGACACCCTAATCACCTCGGTTAGCGCTGGTTTTGAATCCAAGTATGGCTACGCGCCGACCGGTGTTTGGTCGGCACCTGGGCGCGTGAACCTAATCGGCGAGCACACCGACTACAACGAAGGCTTTGTTTTCCCCTTCGCAATTAACCGCCACACCTATGCTGCGATTTCAATTCGGACCGATTCAGTAGCCCGAGTTTCATCAAGCTTCTCAGAAGTTGTTCACGAGGTTGACGTAACTTCAATCGCCCGAGATGACTCTCACGACTGGGCCGCCTACCCGTTTGGCGCAGCCTGGGCGATTCAAGAACTGCTGCGGACCATGGGCAAATCAATCGAGGCAACTGGGTTCGATTGCTACATCGAATCTGATGTGCCGGTTGGCGCCGGCTTGTCATCATCGGCCGCAATCGAGTGCTCGGTGGCGCTCGCGCTCAACGAATTATGGAGTGCAGGCCTAGACCGCCGCCAACTAGCTCGTGTCGGGCAAATGGGCGAAAACCTAATCGTCGGAGCACCGACGGGCATCATGGATCAATCGGCATCGCTTTTAGGTGAAACCGATCACGCTGTTTTTCTAGACTGTCGCTCGCTTGAGGTTCAGGCAATCGAGCTTGGCTTTGCAGCAGAGGGTCTCGAACTATTGATTATCGACACCAAGGTCGCCCACCGTCTTGTCGACGGCGGATACGCTGCGCGTCGTGCGGCCTGCGAGTCGGGTGCCGCAACTTTAGGGGCAACCTCGTTGCGAGATGTTTCAGTTGCAGATCTCGATCGCGCAAAAGACCTACTAGACGACGTCACCTTCCGCAGGGTTCGTCACGTGGTAACCGAAAATCAACGAGTGCTAGACACCGTCAAGGCACTTCAGGAGACCGGAGCCCGCTCAATCGGCAAGCTCATGTATGCCAGCCACGAGTCGATGCGTGACGACTTTGAAATTTCTGTAGATGAACTAGACACGGCGGTCGAAACGGCTCTTCGCCACGGAGCGATTGGCGCTCGCATGACCGGTGGCGGTTTTGGTGGCGCGGCTATTGCACTCACTCCGATCGAAAAAATCGGTGAAGTAAGCCTCTCGGTGTTGGCCGAATTCGAAGCTCTTGGCTATGCGAAGCCAAACATTTTTGCTGTCTCGGCCGCGCAGGGTGCTAAGCGCGAGATTTAGAGGGCAGCCACCTGCGGCAGAACCTTGCTGCCGAATAACTCAATGGCCTTCATAACAGCTGCGTGATCGATGTTTCCGATGTCGAACTGCAAAATGTGCCGGTCATGCTTTAGCTGCGAGTGAATCGCGGCCAAACGATCGGCAACCTCGTTTGCATCCCCGGCAATAATCGGGCCATCGCCGTTTGCTTGGCTATCAAACATTTCACGTGATGGTGCCTCGCGCCCGCGCTCTTTCTGGCTGACCGTGACCGAAGGCAACCAACCGCGGTAGATAGTTTCTTTCGCCATCCGCGCGTTTTCGGCGACGAAACCTCGGCCGGCGACAGCGACCTTTAGATTGTTGTGGCCGTGTTTGGCCGAAACCTCACGATAGTGCTGAACGATTTCCTTCTTGGATGCCGGCGGAGCGCTGAGGAACGAATAGTTGGCGTTGAATCCAAACGATGCCGCACGTTCAGACGACTCAGGAGTTTCACCGGTGGCCACCCAAATATTTAGCTTTTCGTTGAAGGGTCGGGGCCAGACTCCAGACTCATTCAGGTGTGCGCGATATTCACCCCGAAATGTCACGGGATTCACCTCGTTTAGTTGGCGAAGTAGGCCTAACTTTTCGGTGAAGTTCGCCTGCGATTCGGCTAGTTCGTGACCAAAAAGCGGATAGGACTCGATGTATGCACCCGTACCCACGGTTAGCTCGGCACGACCCTCGGTTATTTGATCCAAGGTTGAGAACTGTTGAAATAACCTGACCGGGTCCTTGGTCGGCAAGACCGAGACCGAACTACCGAGGTGAATCCTCTGCGTCTGGCTTGCGGCAGCGGCCAGCAAGATAGCCGGCGAGGAAACCGGGTAGTCCTCGCGATGGTGCTCGCCGAGGCCGAAGTAGTTCAAACCCACCTCGTCGGCCAACTTGATTCGCTCGAGCAGGTTTTTGAAGATCACGTTCTCGGCAACATACTTGCCGGTGCCCGGGTCGATACTGCTATCGCCAAAACTGTATAAGCCGAGTTCCATTGCCGCCCTGAAGTCTTGAAATAAGTAAAGGCATACTTTACTTAGTCTTCAGCATAGCCGCATTTCGATTGCCGTGAACCCAGCAAACCCAGACAGTGAAGCTCAGCCACAGAACCTGCGCGGTAACAATAACTCGCTCCGAAAGCCCAACGAGGGTGGTGTTCGGGTCGAGCCAGGTGCTCAAAAACCAAAGCGAAATCAGCGTGAGCCCGATGGTCGCTCCAATGGCTCCCGCCGGGCGAAGCACCCACGGATAACGGCGATCGAAGCGCATGGAGAGCACCGGCCAAGCCGACATGAGAACGAATGAAACTGAAGCCGCGATTCGGTGTGCATCCGAGTGCCCGGTCTGGCTTGGTGTTGTGAAGATTGCCAACGCGTAGGTTGCCAAGCCAGCCAACAGCAATGTGATTCGCCCGGGTAGAGCGAGGCTTTTCGCAGAGATTGCGCCAATCACAGTCAGCGTCGCACCGAGGAAGAAGAAGCTCGTTTGAATCGCTTGAACCGGCGAATCGTCGGCCGCCAAATCGCTAATGGTCTTGCGAATTGGGTCGTAGCCCGGCCAAAGCGAACCCGAAATTACCCAACCAAGGATGGATTGCACCGGCCCGATGGTTGATGCAATAAGTGCCGCAGTGCCGATTCTCTTCATGAGTCAAAGGCTATGGCATAACGAAAGGGTTGACATGGATAACTTGCGCGGTAAAAACATCTTGGTGCTTGGGGGTTCCGGCGCACTCGGCAGCCTGCTAACCACGAAGCTGGCCACCCAGGGAGCCCAGGTCATGGCAACCACAACTTCGAATGACCGAGGCGCACAGATTCCGAGTGTGGCATCGCCAAGACTGCTGCTCGATCTAGAGCGCCCCGACTCAATTGAAGTTTTAGTGAACTACCTAATTCAAAGTGGCGCTCAAATTGATGGCATCGTCAACGCCACCGGCGTGGTTGCTTTCGGGCCTGCGACAGAACTATCAGCGACGACACTGGCTCGACTAGCGGCGGTCAACCTAACCGGACCGATCGCCATTATTTCTGGCCTACTCCCGGCGCTCAAGACCTCGGCTGCAGTTGGCAACGAGCCGTTCGTTGTGAACATTAGCGGCGTCGTAGCCGAGTCGCCGATGGCGGGTTTAGCTGCATACTCTGCGACCAAGGCCGGCTTGTGGGCGTTTGATCAGGCTCTAACTCGAGAGGTTCGCAAGGATGGAATTCGGGTTATTGACGCGCGCCCAGGGCACACTGAAACCGGGTTGGCAACCCGAGCCATCGCTGGGACAGCGCCGGCATTCCCGACCGGAATGACCCCCGAGTCGGTGGCTGATCGAATCGTGAACGCAATCTTAAACGGCGAATCAGATTTGCCGTCAACGGCTTTTGCTGCCTAAAGAACCTTCTTGACGACGCTCGACTTGAGCATCATCTGCCCGAATCCATCCACCTTGGCATCGATGTCGTGACCGTCAACTGGGCTAACCAAACGAATGTTGCGAACCTTGGTTCCAACCTTGATTGCCGTCGAGCTTCCCTTGACTTTTAGGTCCTTGGCGATCGTGACAGAGTCACCATCCTGGAGAACGTTGCCCGAAACATCTTTGACAACTCGAACGGTTTCGACGAATTCGTCTTCAACCTCGGCCGTCCACTCGTGGGCGCACTCTGGGCAGACCAGCAAAGCGCCCATCTCATAGGTGTAAACGCTTTTGCAAGCAGGGCAAGGAGGAAGGGTTTCAGACATGAAACCAGTCTAATTACTTCTTCTTGCCGGCTTTTTTCTTAGCTGGAAGCTTCTTTAGAACTACAGCCTGGCCAACAATGATGTCCTTACCGTTGAAAGACATGACCGGTGAGCCGTGAAGTTCAAATCCATTGTCTAGGTGCAGGCGAACCTTGGCGCAGAACTCTGAGTTGTCAATGCCGGTGAGCATCTTGTAGCGCTTGGTGAAGTCGGGGGTTTCTGCAGGCGCAGCTGCTGCTTTCGCGGCAGCTTTCGAGGCGGCCGTGGCGGCAGAAGTGCTGCGGATGGCTGGCTTGCGAGCGACGGCTGGCTTGCGTGTTGCGGTTGGCTTTGCCGCGGTGGTCTTGGTGGCAGAGGTCTTTGCTGAAGTTGTCATGATTACATCTTGTCACTGCAAAGCGCCGACTGTAGTAATCGTGATGTTTTTACGAAGTGAACTTTTTATTCACTGGGTAAACGAAAACGCTCCCCGCGCAGGCAAGGAGCGTTTTCGGGATGAACTATTTGCTCAGATGAAACGCGGGCACGATTAGATAAATGCCGTAAAGCAGAGCAGAGGCACAAAGCGAGAAAGCAATGTATGAAACCATGCGGCTAACAGCCTCGAGGCCGGCGGCAGAACCATTGCCAGTCTTGGCCTTGGCCTGAGCGCTGCGAGCATTCGTTAGCAGGCGAACGCCGACTGCGAAGAGAGCCACGACGACTAAAGTTGCACCGATCGAGGTGAGCCCAACGATGAGAAGGTTTGACCAGTTAATTGACATTTACTTTCCACCCTTTTTCTTGTTTGAAGCTTGCTTAGTAGCGCGCTCGGCAGACTTTCTTGCAGCTTGAGCCGCCTTAGCTGCAGCACGAATACTCTTCGGTGAAGCAATGGCCTCGCTAGCGCCTTCAACTTCGCTGATGACGTTGTGGTGGCCGATCTTGTTGCGGCGTGAGACCTGGAAGATGGTGATTACCACGGCAAGAGTAATGATTCCATCCGCAAACAAACCGATTGGACCGGCCATTACCAAGTAAGCCGAAAGCGCTCCGACGATTGCTGAGGCTGGAAGTGTAAACAACCAACCGAGAACAATCTGACCAGCCTTGTTCCAACGAACAGCGCCGCCCTTTCGGCCGAGACCTGAACCAATGACAGAACCCGATGCGACCTGGGTTGTTGAAAGCGCAAAGCCGAGGTTGCTCGAAGCAAGAATTGTCACACCGGTTGAAATCTCGGATGCAAAACCTTGAGCCGGCTTGATCTCGGCGAGACCCGAACCCATGGTGCGAATGATTCGCCAACCACCGGCATAGGTTCCTAGCGCGATGGCAGCGGCAGCAGAAACAACTACCCAAAGCTCAACGTGGTCACCAGAAGCCTGGAAACCGGTAGCAACCAAAACCAAAGTGATTACACCCATGGTCTTCTGTGCATCGTTAGTTCCGTGTGATAGCGCTACTAGCGATGATGAAAAAACTTGACCCACACGGAAAATGCCTCGACCGGTGTTGAGCCCCTGTTTGCGCTGGGCCTCGGATCTAGCGGTGATCACGAAAGCGATACGAGTTGCTAGTAACGCCGCGATGCCGGCAATGAGTGGTGCGAAAAGGGCTGGGATGAGAACCTTCTCGATCACCTTGCCGAAGTTGACTGCACCGACGCCCGCAAATGCAACGGCTGATCCAATTAGTCCGCCGAACAGCGCGTGTGATGACGAAGATGGCAAACCCAGGAACCAGGTGGTTAGGTTCCAGAGGATTGCGCCGGTTAGTCCAGCGAAAACCATCTCGGCTCCGAGATTTACACCTTCGTTGATGAGGTCTACCGAAATGGTCTTAGCCACTGCAGTTGATAGGAACGCGCCTGCCAGGTTCATGACTGCTGCAATAGCCACGGCAACACGTGGCTTCAGCGCGCCAGTCGCGATTGGGGTTGCCATCGCATTAGCGGTGTCGTGGAAACCGTTGGTGAAATCGAAGAACAACGCTAGGGCGATTACCGCCACAACGATGATGATGGGCTCCATGAGCACCTCTCTGATGAGTGATTAGTTGGGCAAATCTCTTCAAAACTTACGCTGTTCACTTTATTGACAAAAGGTGAACAGAAGGTGAACTAGTTGAAGTTTACGCCCCATGTTGCCGAGAATTTTTGCCCCTGCTTCAGCCAGATCAGGTCTTGCCCTGAGTTGAACGAGTTTGGCCCCGAGGTCTGTGGCTCGATCGCGCACGCAAACCGCTTGGCATCGCCGAGATTCGCGAAATAAAAGTCTGGGGTGAAGATCACGACGTGCTTGAAATTTTCGTCCTGCCAGATGTCGAAACCACGGCCATCTGGGGCGGTTAGGTAGGTGTGCGCAAGGCCATCCGAGTCACGCGGCAGATCGGTGAAGTCGTGGTCATAGAAGTTATCGCCGACTCGAACGCCCGAGCGCATGTCGAATCGAGAGTGAGCGGTCGGCATCGTTCCGGTAGGAATTTGACGGTCATCGACAACCAGCACTGTCGCGGCGTCAGAACGCAAGAACAAATCTTCGGTGTCGACACCGGCAATCTTGAAGTATGGGTGCCCACCTAGCGCGTATGGGGCAGCTGCTGTCGAAAGGTTTTCGGCCGTGTGCGAGATTCTCAAGCCACCCTCAACCAGCTCGTAGGTCACCGAGGTTTGAACATTGAACGGGTAGCCTAGGCGGGCATGAATCAGGGCACCCAGCGTCACTGATGATTCGGTCTGAGCGAGCACTTCGTAGTGGTGTTCCATAAGCAGGCCGTGGTTTGAATTTTGCTGATCGTGCAGGTTGATCGGCAGCTCGAGAGTGCGACCCTGATAGGTCCACTTGCCACCATCAATGCGGTTTGGCCAAGGCGACATGATGACACCCTCGCAAAATGGGCTCAGTGAGTCGACATCGCCCGACTCCACAAGCTCCACGCCATCAATCGCTAGGTAACGCAAAGCCGCTCCAACGCGAGAGATTTGGGCGACTAGCTCGCCCTTTTCGGTCTGGAGAGCAAGGCGAATTACGAAGTTTGCGGCAGGGGGCATTCCAATAGCCTAGAGGAACGGGTCCGGAGTCATAACGTACTTGGTCTCCAAATATTCAGCGATTCCTTCAGGGCCACCCTCGCGACCGAGACCCGACGCTTTTACGCCGCCAAATGGCGCTGCTGCATTCGAAACCAAGCCAGTGTTCAGACCAGTCATGCCGGTGTCTAGTGACTCGACTAGGCGAAGCCCACGCTTCAAATCCTTACTGAATGCATAGCTAACCAAACCATATTCGGTGTCGTTTGCCAGGGCAACGGCCTCATCTTCGGTCTTGAAGCGAGTGATTGGAGCGACTGGCCCAAAGATTTCTTCACCGAGGATGGCAGACCCAGGCTTCACGTTGTCTAGAACGGTCGGCTTGAAGAAGTAGCCATCGCCCTCAGCTCCAGTGCCGCCGGTGAGCACGTTTGCGCCCTGGCTGACTGCACCATCGACCAGGCGCTGGATGTTCTTGCGGGCCTTCTCGTTGATAACCGGGCCGCAGGTGGTGTCTGCGTCGACACCGCGACCAAGCTTTAGTTCGCCCATCTTGGCGGCTAGTCGCTGACCAAACTCTTCGGCAACCGACTCGTGCACGATGAAGCGGTTAGCTGCCGTGCAGGCCTGGCCGATGTTGCGCATCTTGGCGAGCATTGCACCGGCAACCGCAGCATCTAGATCAGCATCTTCAAAGACCAAGAATGGTGCGTTTCCGCCGAGCTCCATCGATGCCTTCAAAACGCGCTGGGCCGCCTGCTCCATGAGCTTCACACCAACCTGGGTGCTGCCAGTGAAAGTGATCTTGCGAAGTCTGCGGTCGGCAATAATCGGGGCCGAGGTTTCAGCAGAGGTCGAAGTGGTAATCACGTTGACCACACCCGCCGGCAGACCGGCTTCTTCCATGGTCTTAACCAGTAGCAGCGTGGTGAGGGGGGTTAACTCGGCTGGCTTGACCACAATCGTGCAACCGGCGGCGAGCGCCGGCCCGATTTTGCGGGTTGCCATAGCGAGCGGGAAGTTCCAAGGGGTGATGGCAAAAGCTGGGCCAACTGGTCGCTGAGCAACCAGCATTCGACCTGTTCCCTCAGGCGAGGTGCCGTAGCGGCCCGAAATGCGCACTGCCTCTTCGCTGAACCAGCGCAAGAACTCATTGCCATAGGTCACTTCGCCACGCGCTTCGGCGATTGGCTTGCCCATCTCAAGTGAAATCAGCATGGCAAACTCTTCGGAGCGTTCACGAACCAAGTCAAATGTGCGTCGCAAAATTTCTGCGCGCTCTCGCGGTGCCACCTTCGCCCACTTGGCCTGCGCTTCGTCGGCTGCCGTTAGCGCCGCCAGGCCATCCGCGGCTGTTGCATTTGCGATTTCAAGAAGAGTTTTGCCCGTTGCCGGGTCCTCGACCGCAATCGCGTCGGCCGCGCTGCCATTGACCCACTTGCCTCCGATAAACAGCCCGGTTGGCACCTTGGCTAGAAGATCCTTTTCTGACAGCGTCATTGCTATTCCGTTTCTGTGGAGGGTGTTGAGGTTAGTTATTCGAGAGCTGCGCGCCGCAACGGAAGAAGCCGGTTGCAAGTGTGTCAATGGCCACCTTGGCGTCATCCTTGACATTGCCGAGGGCATAGATGGCAAAGACCAGGTTGGTTTTGTCACGCGCGGTGATGTAGCCGGCGAGTGTGTAACCGTTCTTGATCCACCCAGTCTTCGCGTGAACCTGACCGACGGCGTCTTTGAGGTCACCTGTGAAGCGGGCAGACAGTGAACCTGACTCACCAGAGACCGGCAGGCCGTCACGGATGACGCTGAAGTCGGCAAACCCGGTCATGACAAGCTTGCTCAGCTTCGCGAGGTAGGTCGGTGGAACTGCGTTCAATGCACTGAGCCCTGAACCATCCTTGATCACAAGGCCGGTTGAATCGAGCTGCGTGTTGGCTAGGCCCTTCTTGATCGCCATGTTCAGCGATGAGAATGAGCCGTCGTAGCCGAGGTCTAACGAGACCAGGCGAGCCAGCGCCTCAGCCTCGGTGTTGTCGCTCACCTGAAGCATGTGCTTGATCCAGACGCTAATCGGCTGTGAAGAAACCTTGGCAATTTCGATTGCTGCCGATGGTGCAGTGCCCTCAACGATGGTTGCCGCCGATGCCGAGGCCCCGAGGGCTTTCTTGAAGTACTTGCCAGCGTTCAAAACCGGAGTGGTCGAACGAGGTGAGGTGTTCGAGGCTGGATTCGCACGATCGCCATCAACCTGCAGCGCAGTCACCTCAGACATGTAGCCCTGGGTCTGCTCGCTGCGCTCCCAGTTGGCATCCCAAGCCGGGCCGTTGAAGAGTGAACCATCCACGATGATCTTGGTGATCGGCGTGCCAGCTAGCTTGGCATTCACTCCAACCGCCAAGGTTGAAAGCTTTGGAGCGTCACGATAAACCGATTGCTGGCCAGGTGCGGTGCGCGACAAAGTTGGGTCGCCGCCGCCGACCAGGATGATGGTGCCCGGCTGAGCTGGGTCCTGATAGACACGAGTGTCTACGCGATAGTTCGGGCCAAGGATGTTGAGAGCTGCACCTGCGGTGAGCAACTTCATGGTTGAGGCTGTCGCTGCTGGCTTGTCGGCACCGCGGTCAAAAAGCACGGTGTCGGTTGCGGCGTCAATCACAACCGCCTGGAGGTTTCCGAGACGAGGGTCAAGCGCAGCCTCTGCAACTGAACAAGTGCGGGCATCGGTCGGGGTCGCGCTCGGAGTGGCCGAAGCCGAAGCGCTCTGTTCGGTCGAATTTGACTCTGTTGGCGCTGCTCCCCCGATTCCGCCAACGCTGAACCCGCCAATAATCAAGGCAAGCACGCCAAGGCCAATGCCAGCGCCCTTAGCTACATCCTTGAAATACGGAAAACCGTTGGTTGATTCAGACAATTACTCTCCCGGGTACTTAACGCCAGTTTGCTTGCGAATTTCATCCATGGTTTCCATGATTGAAACGGTTTCGTCGAGGCTCATGATTGGGCTCTCGGTCAAACCGGCATGAATGCAACGCTCGACTTCAAGCGCTTGATATTGCATGCCTCTACCCTCGATTTTATCCTCGTAGCGGCGCACTTTTTTCTGCACGCCAGATTCTCGAGACAGGTCAGTTTCATAGACCGTGAAAGTGGTGTGCTCATAGAAACTTGTGTCTAGATCGATGCGACCAAGGGTGCCGACAATCGATGCAGTGATTGGGCCGAAGACCTCCATCGAAGTTGTCATCGCCGCCTGTGCACCGGTCGAATAAGTGAAAACTGAACTGGTCATTAGGTCAACGCCACGGTCGGTGATTGTGGCCTTTGCGGCAATGCCGGCGGGGGTACCAAGCAGGCGACTAAAGAATGAAACCGGATAGATTCCGAGATCAAGAAGTGCGCCGCCACCCATCGCCGGGTCCCAAAGTCGAGGGGCAAAACTCTCCGGCAGATACTG
>JAGNYY010000032.1 GCA_017984715.1 Rhodoluna sp. | reverse complement strand
AGAAGAGCATTCTCAAGGCTTCCGAGAGTTTCAACGTCCAAGTCGTTTGTCGGCTCATCGAGAAGCAACAGGTTGCCACCTTCCTTGAGAGTCAAGGCAAGGTTTAGACGGTTGCGCTCACCACCGGAGAGGACTCCGGCTGCCTTCTGCTGGTCTGGACCCTTGAAGCCGAATGCTGCCACGTAAGCGCGAGAAGGCATCTCCTGGTTTCCGACCTGGATGAAGTCCATGCCACCTGAGACAACCTCCCAGAGGCTCTTGCTCGGGTCGATTCCTCCGCGTGACTGGTCGACGTATGAAATCTTGACGGTTTCACCAATCTTCAGGTCACCGCCATCCAACTTCTCGAGACCGACGATCGTCTTGAACAAAGTTGACTTACCGACACCGTTCGGGCCGATGACGCCAACGATGCCGTTGCGAGGAAGGCTGAAGCTCAAACCGTTGATCAGAGAACGACCATCGAAGCCCTTCTGCAGGTTCTTTGCTTCGATGACGATGTCACCTAGACGAGGACCCATAGGAATCTGGATTTCTTCGAAGTCGAGCTTTCTGGTGCGATCGGCCTCGGCAGCCATCTCTTCATACTTGGCCAAACGAGCCTTTGACTTGGTCTGACGCGCCTTAGGGCTAGAACGAACCCAATCAAGTTCTTCGCTTAGGCGCTTAGCAAGCTTTGCGTCCTTCTTGCCCTGAACCTCAAGACGCTCGCGCTTCTTCTCTAGATAGGTCGAGTAGTTTCCCTCGTATGGGTAAGCGCGACCGCGGTCTAGCTCAAGAATCCATTCGGCAACATTGTCGAGGAAGTAACGGTCGTGTGTGACGGCCAGAACTGCACCCGGATATTTGGCCAAGTGCTGCTCGAGCCAAAGAACTGACTCGGCGTCAAGGTGGTTGGTTGGCTCGTCGAGGAGCAACAGGTCAGGCTTCTCAAGAAGCAACTTGCACAGTGCCACGCGGCGGCGTTCTCCACCAGAAAGGTTGGCCACTTCAGTGTCGCCAGGAGGGCAACGAAGTGCATCCATTGCCTGCTCTAGCTGTGAGTCAAGATCCCAGGCGTCGAGGTGGTCGATGCGCTCTTGTAGCGTGCCCATCTCTTCGAGAAGTCTGTCGAAGTCTGCATCTGGCTCGGCCATTTCTGCCGAAATTTCGTTGAATCGATCAAGCATGGCCTTGGTGTCCTTGACGGCCAGCTCTACGTTTCCGAGAACGGTCAAGGTCTCGTCTAGTGGCGGCTCTTGCAGCAAGATACCGACGGTGTGTTCTGGGCTCAGTCGCGCTTCACCGTTGCTCGGTGTGTCTAGACCAGCCATGATCTTCAAAACAGTTGACTTACCGGCACCGTTCGGGCCAACAACGCCGATCTTCGCGCCTGGATAAAACGCCAAGGTGACGTCATCGAGGATCACTTTTTCGCCATGCGCCTTACGCGCTTTGATCATCTGGTAGATGAATTCAGCCATGAAAAATCATTCACTTTCGGTAGATTTACCTCAAGTTTAGCCTGAAGGGCCGGGTCAGGATTGAGGGGGCGCCCCTGACCCGGCGGCTTTCATGGTTGGCTACTTTTTCTTAGCGCCAACTAACTCTGGCTCGGGCAGATACTCTTCGTCAGAGTTATCCACATCATCAACCGAAGCGGTCGACTGCGAGGCCAGTTCAGAATCTGCCGGGTCGGTCTCGCGAACCAAAACGGTGCGAGTGAACACGGCACTGCCCCAGCTCAAGTCGTGCCCAATCGAATCTGCTTCGATTTCAACCGAGGTGCCAGCACGCTCGCCGTTATCCCAGTCGCGAACGCGCAACTTACCTGAGGCAACGATTCGATCACCCTTGGATACTGAGGTAGAAGCGTTGATGGCCAGCTGTCTGAAACCGGTGACGGTGAACCAATTGGTTTCGCCATCAATCCACTTGTTTTGAGAACGATCGAACCTTCGCTGCGAAGAAGCGAGTCGAAATGATGTGATCGGCAGACCATCTTGGGTAACCAGATGACGAGGTGTAGTCGCAACTAGACCAGCGACTGAAATTAGTTCTGACATTTGATGCCTTTCTCGAATCACCATTTGGCGGTTACCAAGCGGTGTTGTTTCGAGTTTGGCGATTCAGATTCGGCGAGCGCCGACCCATCCGTGTTTCTGTGGAGAGTTGGTTACTTTACGTAGCTGTGGAAAGCCTGGCGAACCTTGGCCATCTTTGGTGAAACTACGGCGTTGCAGTACCCCTGGTTTGGGTTCTTGGCGAAGAAGTCTTGGTGATATTCCTCACCCATCCAGAAGGTCTCTGCCGGCACAATCTCAGTGACTAGTTCGCCATCCCAGTGGCCCTTGGCTCTCTCTAACGCAGCCTCGAACAGTTCTCGCTGTGAGTCATCGGTGTAGAACATAGCTCCGCGATACTGCGTGCCTACATCGTTGCCCTGACGGTTCAACTGTCGCGGATCGTGCAGCGTGAAGAAAATGTCGAGGATTACCTCGGCTGGGATGACCGTTTCGTCAAAATGCACGCGAGCGACCTCTGCGTGACCGGTGTTGCCATCGCACACCGCTTCGTAACCCGGGTTTTCGATGTGGCCGCCCATGTAGCCGACCTCTACGTCGGTTACGCCTTTGAACTGCATGTATGAGCTATCTAGGCACCAGAAACAGCCACCGGCAAGAACGAAACTAGTCATGCCTCTAGCCTAGGCTGGTTTCATGACCTATAAGGCTGAAGCTACTCGTTACGAGTCCATGAAATATCGCCGCACCGGCAAGAGCGGGCTACTGCTCCCTGAGATTTCCCTTGGTCTTTGGCATAACTTTGGCACGAATGATTCAATGCGCACCCAACGTGCGATTCTTCGTCGCGCCTTTGACCTTGGCATCACCCACTTTGACCTAGCCAACAACTATGGCCCTATCCCAGGCAGTGCCGAGGAGAACTTCGGCGTGCACTACAAGCGCGACTTCGAGCCTTACCGCGATGAACTGATCATCTCAACCAAGGCCGGCTACGACATGTGGGCTGGCCCCTATGGCGAGTGGGGTTCACGCAAGTACCTTTTGGCGTCACTGGATCAGAGCCTCAAGCGCATGCAGCTTGATTATGTAGACATCTTCTACAGTCACCGCTTCGACCCAAACACCCCGCTTGAAGAAACTATGGGCGCCTTGGCCACCGCGGTTCACTCGGGTCGCGCACTCTATGCCGGCATCTCTTCCTACGACGCACACCAAACTCGCGAAGCGAAGCGCATCCTTGCTGGGATGGGTGTTCCGCTGCTTATCCACCAGCCTCGCTATTCAATGTTCGATCGCACGCCCGAGCAGTCACTATTCGACACCCTGGGCATGGAGGGCGTCGGTTCAATCGTGTTCTCTCCCCTAGCTCAGGGCATGCTCACCGACCGATACCTTTCAGGTTCTGCTCCTAAGGGCTCACGTGCAGCTCGCAACCACTTTTTGAAGACCACGCAGATTGACCCGACCTACCTGGAGCGTGCAAATGCTCTCAATGACATCGCAGCAGCTCGCGGACAAAGCCTGGCTCAACTTGCCCTTACCTGGGTTCTGCGTCAGCCGGCAGTCACCTCAGCATTGATTGGCGCCAGCAGCGTGAAGCAGCTTGAGCAGAATTATGCCGCCATCAGTGCGCCGAAGCTGTCTATGGCTGAACTGCGCGCTATCGACGAATTCGCGGTCCACGGCACCGGCCTCTAAATGACTATGAGCAAACACCGCAACCCTCTCCTTGGCGCTGCGATGATCGTCACCGCGACGTTCCTGTTCGGGCTAAACGGCAGCACGGCCAAGACGATCATGCAAACCGGCGTCACAGCCGAGCAAATCACCCTGTTTCGCTCGCTCTCTGCGGCATTGATTGCAGGCCTTTTCATGCTTGCTCGAAACCGAGCATCTTTCAAGGTGTCAAAGAGTGAATGGAAGTGGCTGGCTGCCCTGGGTTTTGCCGGCGTCGGTCTCATGCAATGGTCCTATGCCAACGCTGTCGCCAACTTGCCGGTTGGAGTGGCCTTGCTGATTCAATACACGGCCATCATCCTGGTGCCGATTGCTGGCCTGGTGCTTTTCAAGACCCGGGTTTCGAAGCGACTCTGGCTCGGTGTTGTCTTGGTGCTCAGTGGCCTGGTTGTCGTGTCACAAATTTGGCAGAGCAGCCTCAGCGCCATCGGCTTGGTCTACGGCGCAATCGCAGCGATCGCCACGACTATTTATTACATGATCGGTGAGCACGTCCACAAAACTCGCGACGCCTTCTCGACACTGTTCTACTCGATGCTTTTTTCAGCGTTGATGTGGGTTGGCTTGAGCAGATTCTGGGATTTCGATTTCAATCGCTTCGCAGCGCCGCTTGATTTGGGCGGCAATCTTGCCGGCACAGTCATCCCAGCCTGGGTTCTTTTCGCATGGCTCGGCGTGATGGGGTCATTCGTGCCGCTCTATCTGACCTATGCCGCGCTGCCACATCTGAGCGCAACTGGCGTTGGTATTTTCTCCACGACAGAGACCATTTTCGGTTTTCTTTTTGCCTATCTCTGGTTGGGTGAGAAAATTGATGGATTACAAACGCTTGGCGGTTTGTTAGTTATAGCGGGCATTGTGATTGCCCAGATTTCAAGGAGAAACGCAGCATGGCAACCATCGAACTAGGCGAAAAGAACTTCGGCGACACCGTTGTAACCGACGGAATGGTCATTGTCGACTTCTGGGCCGAATGGTGTGGCCCATGCCGCCAGTTCGCTCCCATCTTCGAAGAGGCATCGACGAAGCACACTGACATCATTTTCGGCAAGGTAGACACCGAAGCCGAGAAGCAGCTAGCCGGTGATGCAGGCATTAGCTCGATTCCGACCCTCATGGTCTTCCGCGACGGAATCCTCCTTTACAACCGCGCCGGCGCGCTGCCTGGTGCAGCCCTAGAGGACCTAATCTCAAAGGTCAAAGAACTTGACATGGACGAGATACGCGCAGAAATTGCCAAGCAGGGCGAAGAAATCGGCGACCTTTCAGAGACCAACTAATGTCTCGCGTCAGCAACAACTCAATGGCCATGGTGGCTACCGTCAGCCTGGTTGGCGTGCTTGCATCCGCTATCGGCTTCTTTAGCCCTGACACCTGCACAGTTGATCAACTTGAGGGCTGGACATCCTGTGCAGCCATCCACGAACAAAGAATCATAGGCAGCTGGGGGTTCTTGCTGCTATCGATAATCGGTTTTTCGGTTTCGATAGTTCGCATGAAAAAACAGAAATAGACTCGTCCTGTGCACAAGCCCAATGACGCGACTGTGGCCCTTAGAGAGGGCATTTTTGACTATGCCCGCAAACGACTTGAGTATGACCCGGCACCGCTGGATGCCCCGCAAACATTCGAGTTTCTCTCGACTCACGCCGGCCCAACGGTTACCGAAGAAGGCCTCGGTGGCCTCCGGTCACTAAAGATCTTTGAAACTGTTTTGGCTCCGGCAACCATTTCGACCGATCACCCCGGCTACCTGTCATTCATCCCCTGCGCACCAACCGAAGCAGCGAAGCTCTTTGACCTTGTCGTGTCTGCCTCCGCGATTTATGGCGGTTCATGGATGGAAGGCGCTGGCGCCGTTTATGCCGAGAATGAAGTTCTGGCCTGGTTGGCACGCGAGGCCGGCCTGCCGGAAACCGCAGGAGGCGTCTTTGTTCAGGGTGGAACCCTTGGCAACCTCAGCGCTCTAGTGGCCGCTCGCCATCGTGCTGCGCACGCCCTTAAAGCTCAGGGCAAGCCGAAACCTGACTCTTGGAAGTTCATTTGCAGCGCCGAAGCACACTCGTCCTTGAAGGCCGCTGCCGCGGTCATGGACGTCGAGATCATCAAGGCCGAAGTTGGCGCTGATGGTCGACTTCGGGGCCCCTCGGTTCAGGCTGCCCTAGACGCAGCGGGTGAGGGCGTCTTTGCGATAGTTGCCACCGGTGGAACAACCAACTTTGGAATTGTTGATCGACTCGATGAAATCGGGGCCATTGCCAACGAAAACAATATCTGGTTCCACGTGGATGGCGCCTATGGCTTAGCGGGCATCCTGGCAGATGTTTCGAAGCCACTTTTCGCCGGACTCGAGCTTGCCGACAGCTTCATCGTTGACCCACACAAGTGGCTATTCGCGCCGTTTGACGCCTGTGCCCTGATCTATCGCAACCCTGAGAATGGTCGCGAAGCCCACACGCAGCACGGTGAATACTTAGAGACCCTGACCGAGTCTGGCGACTGGAACCCGAGCGACTATGCCTACAACCTCACTCGTCGCCCGCGCGGGTTGCCACTTTGGTTCTCACTCGCAACGCACGGGGTGAAGGCCTATCGCGACGCTGTTGAACACAACGTTGTCTTGGCGCGTCAGATCGCCGATGAAATCAAGAATCGCCCAGGCTTCAGCTTGGTTCGCGAACCCGAGTTGTCGGTCGTAGTTTTCACCAAGGATGGCTGGACGATCGATGATTACAACCAGTGGTCAGAGAAACTGCTGGCCGACGGCATTGCCTTCGTTGTGCCGAGCTCACACCGTGGTGAACCGAACACCCGCTTTGCGATTGTGAACCCAGAAACCAATTTCGAACTGTTGACCCAGATTCTAGATTCGATGGAGAACAAATGACCTTCAAGGTGACCATCGCCGACGCGGCCCCTTCGCTTTCACGAGCCAAGTCTGCCGAGCGCAAACCGGTTCGCGTCGGTTTGGTTCAGACCAAGTGGCACGAAGACTCTGCCGAACACGAGGCCGTGTTGCTCGAAGGAATCCGCCTAGCGGCAGAAGCTGGCGCAGAGATCGTGTTTCTTCCTGAGCTCACCCTGAGCCGCTACATGGCTGACACCTTGCCAACCGGAACGCCGAACGACCTCGCCGAGCAACTCGATGGCGGGCCAACCCACAGACTGGCGGCCAAGGCAGCTGCCGAAAACAACGTTTACGTGCACATTTCGCTCTACGAGCACGAAGATCGTGCAGATGGTCGCGGCTTGAACTGCGCGATTATTGTCGCTCCGACAGGCGAAATAATCGCCCGCACACCGAAGCTTCACATTCCGGTAACCGCCGGTTACTACGAGGATGAATACTTCGCGCCGGGCCCTGCAGATGGCGAGCCATACCCGGTTTATGAAGTGGAATTCGCAGAGTCCACGGCGCACATCGGCCTTCC
>JAGNYY010000031.1 GCA_017984715.1 Rhodoluna sp. | reverse complement strand
AGGCTGGTGGGATGTTCCAGTAATGCCAGTTTCAGAGCTCGAGAGCACTCAGCAGGCCTACGTTGGCTATGCCAAAGCCAAGAAGGCTCAGAAGCTTCTCATCGGTAAGGGCGCTGTAGAGCGCAAGAACTAATCAGGAAAGATCAGACACCATGGTGAAAATCGCATTAGACCCAACCCCGTTCCACAGCACCCACTCGTTGCTCGAGTTTCCGGCGCTGGCCGCCGACCTCGGCTACAAGTATCTGCAGATGACTCCGCATGCCGACCTCATTCCGTTCTTCAACCACCCAAAGGCCGATGACGAGCTGGTCAAGAAGATGAAGAAGGCAGTGAAAGACGCCGGCATCGAGATCGCGTCAACCCTGCCGGTGCTTCGTTGGTCAGGCCCGGATGAAGACGCCCGCGAGGCCGCCGTTCGCTACTGGAAGCGCGTCATTCGAATCACCGCAGAACTGGGTGTCGACACCATCGGAACCGAGTTCAACGGTCGCCCAGAACGCGCCGAAGAGTCAGAGAGAGCTTTCTATCGTTCGATGGAAGAACTTGTTCCGATTATTGAAAAAGAGGGCATCAAGGTTTTCATTGACCCGCACCCAGATGACTTCGTTGAGAATGGCCTAGCCGCCTGGCGAGTCATCCGTGGCATCAACTCGAAGAACTTTGGCATGGTCTATGTTGCCTCTCACACATTCCACATGGGTAACCAGCCGCTCGAGATAATGAACACCGTCGGTGAGCGCATTGGAATCGTGCACGTTTCAGACACCATGGACCACAACGCGTCACATGGCCTGCGTTACATTACCAACCCTCCTGGCAACGCTGTTCGCGTGCACCAGCACCTGAAAATGGGCGATGGCGATGTCAACTGGGATGAGTTCTTCGGCGGCCTAAAGTCAATCGGCTTCCTCGACAACCCGAACAGCATCATGTGCTCAAGTGTCTTTGCTGAGAACGAGAACGCCCGCTCGGTCGCCATTTACCAGCGCGAAGAGATGGAAAAGCGCATCGCAGCGCTGAAGTAAAAAGAACAGATTTAGTGGGTCATCGAAACGATGACCCACTTTCTGTTTCTAGGATGGGAACATGGCAAAGAAGGAATCTAAGGACCGCAGCGAGCAGCGTCAGCCAACCATGGCAGACGTTGCCGAGAAGGTTGGCGTTTCCAGACAGCTCGTGGGGCTTGTTTTTCGGGATGCTCCGGGGGTCGGCGCTGAAACTGAAGCCAAGATTCGCGCGGCGGCAAAAGAGTTGGGATATCGACCAAATTTAGCCGCTCAGTCCTTGCGTCGAGAGGGTTCCAAATACATCGGCGTAGTATTTCACGCCGCTGAGCGTTCTACCAACGAGATCATCCCAGCGATCTATAAGCATGCGGGTGAACAAGGCTTTCAGGTTGTCATCAGCGCGATTTCCAGCGACCGCACTGACCAGGAGGCCATTGACGAAGTGATTGGCCACAGATGTGATGGCCTGATCTTGATTGCGTCGACTCTCAGCGTTACAAGGTTGCAGAAACTAGCTCGCACGATTCCTCTGGTCAGTCTTGGTCGGCGCTTGAGCGGCGTTCGAGCAGGTGTGGTCTCCTCGCACGGTGAGGCGGGAGTCTTCGAAGCTGTGGAGCACCTAGTAGGTCTTGGCCACAAGTCCATTTGTTATGTAAGCGCTAAAGACATGCTTGACAATGAGTATCGTCTCGAGGGATACGAAACGGCTATGGATAAGGCCAAGCTAAAGAAATCGGTCGTTAACATCACGGGTGACTTCGCCGAAGACGGGGGCGCCAGGGCAGCCGACAAAATTCTTGCCTTCGACATGCTGCCAACTGCTGTGGTTTGCAACAACGACCAAAGTGCCTTTGGGCTCATCCACAGATTCCTTCAAGCCGGGGTTCGTGTTCCGCAGGATGTTTCTGTGATTGGCTACGACGACACCGTTGCCCAGCTCCCGTTCCTAGATCTGACCACTGTTAGGCAGGACCCGGATGAGTTGGCTAAGAGTTCTGTCGATGACTTAGCGGCGCGGATCAAGGGCGACAAGTATCTATCTGAAACCTTCCTAACCAGCTCGAAGTTGCTGTTGCGAACTAGCACGTGCCAACCGCGAGCTAAGTCCGATTGACGCTAAAAACCCCTAAATACAGGGGATACGGCACTAGCACGTGCTAGTAAATCTTTACAATTCCGTTATCAAAACTGCACGATTTGTTATAACAAAGCCTTCCGCTTAACGCTAAGTTCGACTTGGGTTCGATTACTAAACAGAAATCAATCTCCAACATCCAACTAACAGAAGGACACAACGAAGTGAAGCTATTCAACAAGAAGAGCGTTGCAGCTCTGGCTATCGCCTTAGCAGCAACTCTGTCATTTGCAGGATGCAGTGCTCCAGCAGCAGACACCGCAGCAAGCACCGCTGGGCTAGACAGCGGTTTCGGTAAGCGTGCAGAAAACCGCAACGCTTATTTCTTCACCTACTACAACCCAGCCGGCGACGCTTTCTGGGCCCAGATCCTAAAGGGTGGCGAAGACGCAGCGAAGCTAGGAAACCTATCATTCACTCACCAGACCGCAGAAGGCGACTCAGCTGCAATGGTGAACCTAGTTCAGACCGCAATCGCAACAAACCCAGCTCTGATCCTTATGCCTTTCAACGAGGGCGAAGCATGGGTTGACGTAGCTTGCCAGGCACACGATGCTGGCATCACCGTTATCGCATTCAACGTTCCAGCTCCAGCATCAGCAGGTGACTGCGTTTCAGGTTTTGTTGGCCAGGACTTCTACACCGTAGGAACCATCGTGGCTCAGAAGTTGCTTGACTCAGGCGCCGTCAAGAAGGGCGACAAAGTTGAGATCACTGCTGAAGAGCCAGACCAGCCTTACGCGCTTCAGCGTGGTGGCGGTGTCTACGACGTGCTAAAGAAGGCTGGCGTTAACGTTCTTCCTCAGTCTGAGTGGCTACGTACTGGTGGCGACGACGCACCTGCTCTTGACGCATTGACCACTTACCTAGTGGCCAACCCAGACGTGAAGTTCATGGTTCCAGTCGGCGGTACCCCTCACCGCAACCTACCCGCAGCTCTAAAGGCAGCGAACAACACCACCACCAAGATCATTGGTTTCGACACTGCGCCAGCAATCATCCAGGCACTAAAGGATGGCGTTGACCTAGCGACTGCTGACCAGCAGGGTTATGTTCAGGGTTTCCAGTCTGTAATGCAGGGTGTTCTAAGCCTTGACTTCGGATTCTCACCTGCAAACATCAACTCAGGTGGTAACGGTCTGATCACCAAGGACAATGTTGCAAACATCGAAGCAGCTGACCTACAGGGCATTCGCTGGTAATACTGCTCCAAAAGTTCCAAAGAAACTCCAAATAGCAACACCTCGGGGGTGGGGTCGACCTAAGGGTCGACCCCGCTTCCCAAAACTTACAAACTGCTCACACGCGAAGATGCTGTGGGTAAGAAGGAATGAAGCATGTCAAACAGAACCCCCGCAGATAAAGGACCAGTCCTAACTGCACCTCAAGCTACCGAGGCGATCACCCAGGTTCGTCGCCTTTCGGACAAGCAGCCAACTACTTTCATTGGCCGCTTCAAGGAAAATCTTCAGTTCGTGCGCGGGCGCGGTTCTCTAGAAATCAGCATCGTTCTATTCGTGCTTTTGCTCGGGTATGTGACCGCGAGCTTGATTTCTCCAACTGGCTTTGCATTCCTTAACCCGAACAACCTCTCGGGAGTTATCTCTCAAAGCATCCCAGTGCTAGCCATTCTTGGTCTGGCGGCTGGCATCTTGATGATTGCTGGCGAGTTTGACCTGTCGCTCGGCCCTGCAATCACCTTCAATGCGATTGTCTTCATCAAGGTTTCCGAATCTGCAGGTCTGTGGGCTGGCATCGTGGCAGGCATCGCAAGCGGAGTCTTCATCGCTTTGGTCAACGGATCCATCGTGGTCTTCACCAAGATTCCGTCTTTCATCGCAACGCTAGGCATGAGCTTCTTCTGGGCTGGCGCATCGATTTTTGTGAACGGAACCTCACCGGCGATTTTGACCAAGTCTCGTGACGAGACCATGGTCTTCCTGTTTGCTCAGGACTTCGGGTCATTCCGATCGCAACTCGTTTGGTTGCTAATCATCGGCGTAATTGCATACCTCTTCCTCCACCGCCACAAGCTCGGCAACCACATGTTTGCAGTTGGTGGCAATGAATCTGCAGCTGAAGCCATCTCAATCAATCCAAAGAAAATCAAACTTATTGCTTTCGCAATCTTTGGAGGCCTAGTTGGTTTCGCATCAATCCTCATCGCTGTTCGAACTTCATCAATGCAGCCTGGTGGTTCAGCTACTCAAGACTTCACTTTGTTTGCGATTGCTGCTGCTGTAGTCGGTGGCACATCGCTGAACGGTGGTCGCGGTTCGGTTATCGGAATCATTGTTGGCGCAGCGCTCATCGAGTTGATCAGAAATGGTCTTCTACTAGGCCGAGCGCCTGGCTTCTACATCACCCTATTCGTCGGAATAACTATCGTTATCGCCTCGATTTTCAACAAGCTCATGGAAGGTAAAGCACGATGAGTTCTCCACTACTAAGCGTCAAGGGCGTCACGAAGAAGTACGGCCCAAACACAGTTCTAAATGATGTTTCGTTCGACATTGGCAAAAGCGAGGTCGTCGGTCTTCTCGGTGACAACGGTGCCGGCAAGTCAACTCTTGTGAAAATCATGTCGGGAGTCGTCGACGCAACCCAGGGTGAATTCTTCTGGGATGGAAAGAAGATCGAGGGAATCAACCGCGAAAAGACCGAGGAGCTTGGTGTTGAAACAATCTTCCAAGATTCAGCGCTGGTACCACAGATGAGCATCACCCGAAACATCTTCATGGGCCGCGAAATCACTAACAAGCTCGGGCTTATGAAGATCAAAGCCATGGATGCAATCACCGCTCAAGTTCTCGACAGTGTCGTGACCATTGAGGGCATCAAGTCACCAAAACAATTGGTCGCTTCGCTGTCGGGTGGCCAGGCGCAAGCCGTTGCTATTGCCCGTGCAGTCCACTTCAAGCGCAGTCTTTTGATTCTGGATGAACCGACTTCTGCTCTTGCTGTTCGCGCGACTGAAGCGTTGCTCGACTACTTGCGTCAGTTGAAGGGCGAGGGAGTGAGTTCCGTTCTTGTGACTCACAACCTTCACCACGCTTACCAGGTTTGCGATCGACACATTGTGATGAACCACGGGCGAAAGATTCTTGACGTTCGCAAGGAAGACACCACGGTTGAGGAACTGACCGCAGCCGTAGTTGGCGGCGCCGAGGGTATTCGACGATACCGCGAATCAAAGGGGCTGTAATGACCAACCAAATTCGCGTAGGAACTGCTCCTGATTCTTGGGGCGTCTGGTTCCCGAACGATCCTAAGCAAGTTCCGTGGGAGCGCTTCCTAGATGAGGTCCAGGCTGCTGGTTACCACTGGATAGAACTTGGCCCGTTTGGCTACCTCCCGACAGACCCGAACCAGCTATCGGATGTGCTCGAAGAGCACAACCTAAAGCTTTCGGCTGGCACCGTTTTCACCGGTTTTCACAAGGGTGACGACCAGTGGAAGCGCGCATGGGATCAGGCGCTTGATGTTGCGGGTCTAGTCTCGAAACTCGGCGTCGAGCACCTTGTGGTGATTCCGGACCTATGGCGTTCAGACGCAACGGCTGAAGTGCTCGAATCGAGAACTCTCGACAATGACCAGTGGACAAAGCTTGCCGCAGGGCATGACAAGTTGGGCAAAGCCCTGCTTGAGGAATATGGCATCAAGCAGCAATTTCACTCACACGCAGACAGCCACATCGGAACTTATGCAGAGGTTGAACGGTTCCTTCAGGAGACGAACAAAGAGTTCACCAACCTTTGCCTAGACACCGGTCACTTCGCCTATTATCTAGGAGACAACGTCAAGCTGATGAACGCCTACCCTGACCGAATTGGCTATCTTCACCTGAAGCAGGTTCACCCAGACATCCTGGCAGAGGCTTTGAAGAATGACATGCCATTCGTGGATGCCGTTGCTAAGGGCGTTATGACTGAGCCTGGCTTTGAAGGTGTTCCGGAGTTCGCGCCGATTATTGAGAAGGCTGCCGAAATCAACCCCGAGATGTTCGCAATCGTTGAGCAAGACATGTATGGCTGCGACGTCGACTTCCCTTTCCCAATCGCACAGCGCACGCTCAAGCACATTGGTTCTTGCACACACGCAGCACGATTCATTTAAGAAACAGAGAGAACACAATGTCAGATTTGAAAATCGCCGTAGTCGGCGCCGGTCTCATGGGTGCCGACCACATCATCCGTATTGAAAATCGAATTGTTGGTGCAACCGTTAGCGCAGTTGTCGAGCCGGATGAAGGTCGCGCAAAGGCGGCACTAGCCGAAGCGCCAAAGGCTCAATGGTTTCCAAACATAGAAGCCGCTCTTGCTTCTGGCGTCGTGGAAGCAGTCTTGATTGCCACCCCCGGCCAGTTTCACGAGCCGGTGTTGCTTCCGGCTATTGCGGCGGGCCTTCCGATTTTGTGCGAGAAGCCGCTTACCCCCGATGCCGAGTCTTCCTTGAGGATCGTCAAGGCTGAGATTGCCGGGGGTAAGCAGCTTATTCAGGTTGGTTTCATGCGTCGCTTTGACGTGGGTTACATGGAGCTGCGCGAGTTGATCGCATCAGGCTCGCAAGGCGACTTGCTGGGTCTTCACTGTGCACACCGTAACCCGGCCGTGCCGGATACCTACAACAACGACATGTTGGTTTACGACTCGATCGTGCACGAAATCGACGTTGTTCGCTTCCTTACTGACTCGCCGATTCATTCAGTGGAAATCAAACAGATGAAACGCAACGAGCTATCTCCAACTGGGCTTATGGAGCCAATTCTTGCCCTGCTCGAGACCGAAAGCGGAGTGCTCGCGACTGTCGAAATGAACGTTTCCGTTCAGTTTGGCTATCAAGTTAAGACCGAAGCGGTGTTCCAGAAGGGCATTGCTGAAATCGGTCGCACCGCGGGCATGAATCTATTTGCCGGTGGTTCAATCGTGACGGCAGAGCACATGTCCTTCAAGACTCGTTTTGCAGCCGCCTATGACCACCAGATTCAGCGTTGGGTGAAGGCGGTCAAGCGTGGCACAATCGATGGCCCTAGCGCTTGGGATGGCTACTTGGCTGCCGCGGCTGTAGAGGCCGGCCTCGCCGCACTGCATTCAGGTAAAAAAGAAGCTGCGGTTTACGAAAGCAAGCCAGCCTTCTACAACTAGATGTAACTCCTGTTCGTCGTTGAACAGCCCGGCACTTGGTGGTTCACACAGGTGCCGGGTT
>JAGNYY010000094.1 GCA_017984715.1 Rhodoluna sp. | reverse complement strand
GTTACCGCAGTTAAGTAATCTAGATTCTCAAAACAAGTTTCGAAGAATGAGGCAGGAGACAACGTGGCTACCCGCATTTATGACTGCTCGCTCGACACCGATCTTCTGACCGGAATGCGACTGGCTAAAGTCTCGCTTGGGCGAAACGAACTCGTTGTTCTACCAACCGACACCGTTTACGGAATCGGTTGCGATGCCTTTTCTGCCAAGGGCGTTGCCGCACTTCTAGCTGCTAAGGGCCGTGGCCCGCAGTCACCTCCGCCAGTTCTGATTCCGAACCTTGCCACTTTGAACGCTTTGGCCGAGGACATCCCAGATGTAGCCACCCGACTTGCCGAGACTTTTTGGCCCGGTGCTTTGACGTTGATTTTGCGAGCCCAGTCATCACTTTCCTGGGATCTAGGTGAAACCAAGGGAACCGTTGCACTGCGCATGCCAGACCACAAGATCGCTCTGGCTCTGCTTGAAGAAGTTGGGCCGATGGCCGTTTCGAGTGCCAACCTAACCGGTGAACCAGCTGCCACAACTTGCCAGCAGGCTGAAGGCTACCTAGGCGATCGCGTTCAGGTATATCTTGACGGTGGCAACAGTCCGAAGGGTGAGGCATCGACCATCCTTGATCTCACCGAGGTCACCGACAAGTATGTCGACGGCAAGCTGGAAACCACTGGCAAAATTCGCTTGGTTCGTGCCGGCGCACTCAGTGCCGACAAAATCCGAACTATCGCCGGCGACCTCCTAGAAGATGTGGTCGATTAGTGCGCGCCTATCTGCTCACGATGTTGTTTGCGGCCGTCATCACATTCTTCGGCACCTTCGCCACGCTAAAGATCAGCCATAAATACAAGCTCTACCCTCAGATTCGCGCTCGCGATTCGCACACTCGACCAACTCCGCGCCTAGGTGGTGTGGCGATGTTCATCGGGTTCCTGGCAGCGATGGTCTTCTCATCGAGCCTCGGCTGGTTCCAAACCGTCTTTGCCGAACCAGGGCGCGTAATGGCGATTGTTGCCGCTGCTTTCCTCATCACTTTGATTGGCTTCCTCGACGACCTCTATGACCTCGACTGGACGTTGAAGCTCGCTGGCCAATTCGTGGTCGCGGGAATCCTGGCTTGGCAAGGTGTCCAAATTGTGTCCCTGCCAATCGGTGGCATCACCATCGGCAGCTTCGGCCTTTCGTTTGTTGCCACGGTGTTCCTGACCGTTCTGGTCATGAATGCTGTGAACTTCATCGACGGACTCGATGGCCTTGTTGCCGGCGTGGTTCTGATCGGAACCACAGTCTTCTTCGCCTACAGCTACCTTCTTGCCCAACAAACTTCACCGACCAACTACTTCAACCTCGCTTCAGTGTTGTCAGCAATCGTTATCGGCATGTGCGTCGGATTCCTGCCTTATAACTGGCACCGCGCCAAGATTTTCATGGGCGACTCTGGCGCCATGTTGCTTGGAATGCTGATGGCTGTCTCGGCGCTGACCGTAACGGGCCAAGTTGACCCTCACGTAGCCGCCAAGGATGACTTCCTGCCGGCCTTCATTCCGCTAATCCTGCCGCTGGCCATTTTGATTTTGCCGTTGCTTGATTTCACGCTCGCGGTGTTGAGGCGCCTTCGAGCCGGCAAATCGCCGTTTGCCGCCGACAGGCAGCACATCCACCACCGCCTTCAAGACTTCGGACACACTCACCTCGGTTCTGTCCTAGTCTTCTATGTCTGGACGGCGCTTATCTCGGTGACATGCCTGCTGTTCTTCTTCATGCCGGCCTGGATGGTCTGGATCTTTGCCGCGCTCGGGCTGGTCGGGGCTTCCGCTTATACCGTCTGGCCTGTAATCACCCGTCATTCTCTTAAGGAATCGAGTTCTAATGTCTAACCCGTCTTCTACCTCAGAGGTCTTTTCGGCAGTTCTAAAGCAGGGCTTGCTCCTAGTTGCCGCGATCGCCGTCGTCGGAGGCGGGGTCGGGCTAGCCGTAGCGGGCGTTAATGGTCTCTTGAGCGGGCTTATCGGCGCGGGCCTGGCTTTGCTGTTCAGCACTATGACCGCTTTATCGGTCAAAATTGGCGGCAAGCTTTCACTCGGTGGATTTTTCGGTGTGGTCCTCGGTGGCTGGATCTTCAAGATGGTCGTTTTTATTGCGATTGTCGCTGCGCTCCGAGGTGCGAACTTCATTGATGGTCCGGTCTTTTTCTTCACGCTCGTAGCCTCAATTCTCGGCACCTTGGTCATCGATTCGCTGATTGTCTTGAAGTCGAGAATCACGGTTGGTTCGAACTAGCTTAAATTCATAAGAATTAATCCTCGAACCTGCGGAATTCCGTTATTTTCAGAGGGTTCGACCTGTTAGAATCATCAGGTCGGCAAACTGTTTCAGCGCCGACATCACACTGTAAATCGCCGCAAGGCATTCCAAACTTGCCCCGAAACAGGAGTTCACGCTGTTCACTAACGCTTTGAACCTGCTATTTGTAGCAGCGAGCACCGAGGAGTCGGGCACCGGCTTCCACGCGCCTTCAATCATGGAGTTCTATCCAGAGA
>JAGNYY010000093.1 GCA_017984715.1 Rhodoluna sp. | reverse complement strand
GGTTTTCTGCCATCTTCAAACCACAGTCCGGGCACAGGCCAAGACAGTTCTTTCGACAAACTGGTTTGAACGGGAGGCTTAGAACAACCGCGTCACGGATGACTTGCTCAAGATCGATTTGCTCGTCAGTGACGACAAATTCATCCTCGTTGGTTAAAGAATAGGCGAAAAGCTCCTGAAAATCTACTTCAACAGGCACAGTTAGCGGATCTAGGCAACGACTGCACTCACCATCGGCATCGGCAAAGACCTCACCGGTGGCCAGAATGCCCTCGTGAACCGACTCAAGTCGAAGATCTAAATCGAGGTCGACGCCGGCCGGAACGTTGATGAAGTCGTCTCCAAGCGCCTCAGGAACAACGATGTCGAGCTTGTATTCGCGCATTGCACCGGCTTTGTGCATGAGATCGTGAACTGCGATCACGTATGGAGAAGCGGCGCTCATGGCTTTATTTCTTTCTGTTGGCCGCCGAGGTCTGAAGTGCTCGAGCAACGGCGTTAGACACATATTTTGTCACTGAACCATCGAGGTCGGCAACCTGCTTGACCAAAGAGCTCGAAACATGGCCGTGCTCAGGATCGGCAGGGATGAAAATAGTTTCGACACCGGCAAGATCGCGGTTAACCTGCGCCATCGGAAGTTCGTAGTCGAGGTCTACATTACTGCGGAAACCCTTGACCAAAACAGCAGCGCCGACCATGCGGCAATAGTTGACCAGCAAACCACTATCGAGTGTGTCGACAACCACCTTGGCGTTGTTGTGAATGCCATGTTCGGCCAGGCTGGCACGGATTAGTTCAACGCGCTCGGAACTCGAAAAGCGTGGGGTCTTGCTCGGGTTGTGAACCACGACAACGTGGAGCTCATCGATGACCAGCGCCGCACGCGCGATGATATCGAGGTGGCCCAAAGTGATTGGGTCGAAGGAACCTGGATAAACAGCAATCTTTGACATGACTAAAGGTTAGCCCAGCCGGTTTCGCGAATGCACCCCCGCAGATTACGCCTTCGTTAAATTGTTTTGCCGAGCTTGGTCCTCTTGTTCGAGAGCTTCGGCTAATAGCGGGTTATTTTCGAGTGTTGGGTCTGAGCCCAAAACTTCTTCGGCGGTTTTTCGTGCGGCCTGAATCAGCTTGGCATCTTGGATGACGCGAAGCAGTTTGAGGCTCGAACGCCCGCCTGACTGGGTTGCGCCAAGCACATCTCCCTCTCGACGAAGCTCGAGGTCTATCTCACTCAATTCGAAGCCGTCGAGAGTTGCAGCAACTGCCCTGACACGCTCTATGGCCAGCGAGCCCTCTTCAGCCGAAGTCAGCAATAGACAAAGCCCGGCATTGCCACCACGGCCGACTCGTCCGCGCAACTGGTGTAACTGACTCACACCGAAACGGTCTGCATCAAGAATCACCATCACGGTTGCATTTGGCACGTCAACACCAACCTCGATGACGGTCGTCGAAACCAAAATATCAATCTCACGTGCGGCAAAACGTCCCATGACATCTGCCTTTTCATCCGAGCTCATTCGGCCGTGCAGAGTTTCGATTTTGAGACCAGCAAGAGCCGGAATGTTGCGAAGAGAATCTGTCATGCCAATCGCTGATGCCAGCGGTTGTCGTGGTTTCTTTGCAAGCATTTCTGCAGATTCATCGGTGCCATCTGAGAACACAAACTCTTCTTCGGCTAACCCACCAGACTCGATCAGCTCTTCACCCGGGTCATCCTCATCGATTCGCGGGCAAACCACGAAGGCCTGACGACCGGCGGTCACCTCTTCTGCGATACGGGTCCAAGTTCTCGCGACGAGAGCCGGTTGCGAAAGTTGAACCACGTGCGAAGTGATTCCCTGGCGGCCGGCCGGAAGCTCGGTAAGCGTTGAGACATCAAGGTCGCCGAACACGGTTACGGCAAGGGTTCGGGGAATCGGGGTTGCAGTCATCGTCAAGACGTGTGGCGGAAGTTTTCCCTTATTGCGCAGCGCTTCACGTTGATCGACACCGAATCTGTGCTGTTCGTCAATCACGATGAAGCCGAGGTCCAGGAACTCGACGTTGTCGGATATCAAGGCGTGAGTTCCAATGACGATTCGAGCCTTACCACTCACCATTTGAAGAAGCGCCCGCTTGCGCTCGGCGGTCGGCATTTGACCGGTCAAGAGGGTCAGGCCCACTTCCTTTGCGAGCTCCTCCCCCAGCGACTTCTGAATCGACTTGAAATGCTGTGCTGCAAGAACTTCGGTCGGCGCTAACAGTGCAGACTGTCCACCAGAATCGGCAACCGCGAGCATGGCTCTCAGTGCAACCAGGGTCTTGCCCGAACCAACCTCGCCCTGAAGCAGACGGTTCATTGGATGCGTAGCCCCGAGGTCTTCGGTGATCTCGTTACCCACCTGAATCTGACCATTCGTAAGAGTGAATGGTAAAGCCGCGTCGAACCGGGCGCTCAATCCGTTCGCGACTGGCACACGCGAAGTGGCTGGCGTTGAAAGATTCTCGAATCGACGCTTCAAGAGAGTTGCCTGAAGCAGGAATGCCTCGTGATATTTCAAAGTGTCGCGCGCCTGCTGCCACTC
>JAGNYY010000030.1:1835-7885 GCA_017984715.1 Rhodoluna sp. | reverse complement strand
TTTAGGGCAAGCCTAAGACGAATGTGAATGACAAAAAGTTAGTGTTTAAACATGGTTGAACAAGTTGATTTCGGTGCTCGCATCCCTCGTTCGCAGTGGGACGCCTGGCAAGAAGAAATCGCGGCAATCGGAATCACAAATCCGCTCACCAACTTCGAAACAAACAACTTTGGTCAGATAGATCTTGAGCGCAGCCATCCGGGTGGTTTTTCGCAGTTTGTCACGGGCCGGGCAACTTTGCTCTCTAACCTGGTTCGCGACCCTCTTGCCTACTCAAGGGCCTTGGCGGCAGCGCGTCGAATTAACGCCAAGTCCGAGAGGCTGAGCAATCAATTCGGTATTCAGTCATTGTTTTTGGTCGGCGGTCTAGCCGACTTTGAAGGTGATGGCTTCGACCTCAAGTTGCCAATTTTGATGTGGCCTATCTCCCTCGAAAAGCGAGGGGATGACTACGAACTACAAAAATCAGGACTTCCGCAGGTAAATCCAGCATTTGTCGATGCCTTGGAGGTTTGTTACGGCATCAACCTGAACGAGTCAGAACTTTTGGCTCGCCAGAACGAGAGCTCAGACCTGGTTCCGGTAACCGTATTGAACTACTTGGCCAACCTCACCGGAGAGAAAGCAAAACTCGACCTCAAACGCATCCTTGTAATCGGAAACTTTACAACTGCACCGACAACCATGTTGCGAGATTTTGATAGAGCCGAAACCCCGCTGCTTCTCGAGTTAACCGGTGAGCCGAAAGAGTCACTGCCCGAGGTTGAAGTTGCCGAAATGGTGTTGATCGCCGATGCAGATGCGACCCAGGTTCGAATCGCAGCACGCGCACTATCAGGGCAAAGTTTCGCGGTTGAAACTTTGCCTGGCTGCGGCTACCTTCAGACAGTTTTGAACACTATCGGCGTCTTGGTTAACTCGGGCAAAAAGGTCCTTGTTGTTGCGCCACGAAGACAAACCCTTAACGAACTAGCCGACCGTTTGTCGGCCACCGGGCTTGCCGGCCTGGGGGTTCGAGCTGACAGTACTTGGGTTGACGTGGTTGCCGCAATATCGCGAAATGAGAGGGCTCAAGCCGTTGATTTGGCCGGGGCTCGTGGTCGCCGTCTAGTAGCAGAGCAAGAGTTAGACGGTTATTTCAAGGCCTTAGACCGCAAAGTTGAGTCGCTAGGCGTTTCGGTTTCTGAAATATTGCGAAAACTTTCGGAGTTGAGTGCGATGCCTCACCCGCCGCTCACCAACGCACGAATCGACGCTAAACACCTAACCGATCACTTAGACCGATCTAACGCACTGGCTATTTTGGCCGAGGCCGAAGAGCTTGGCGAATTTAAGTTTGGCCCTCAAGATACGGCTTGGTATCAAGCGCAATTTGATGCCCCTGGAGAAGTGGAGCAAGCGATTGCGCTGGCCAAGCGTTTGCGAGACGACGCCTATCCGAACCTCTCGGCGCAACTGGCTGACTACATAGCAAATGTCAACTTCAAGCCAGCTGCTTCGGTCGAAGAGTTTGGCGTCTACCTGAAGCTTTTCATGGGCGTTCGCGAGACCCATGACCGATTTGTTGCAGACGTTTTTGACCGCCCGCTGACAGAACTTATCGCTGCAACGGCACCGCGCAAGGGTGTGGAGAAAGCGGATCGAGCCAAGATGTCGGGCGTTAACCGACGACGTCTAAAGAAACTTGCAAAGGAATACCTCCGCCCAGGCATGCACGTCGCCGACTTACATGTTTCACTGCTCGAGATTCAACACCAACGAGAGCTGTGGCAGAGATTCTCCCTCGCCGATGTCAAGCCTCAGGTTCCTGCCGGAATCAATGATGCCCAGGTCGCCTACCAGTCATTCGTCGCCGACTTAGAGGCCATTCAGAGGCATCTAGACCCAGAATCAACTGAGGTTCCTCTGGTCAAACTAGATCTTGCCAAGCTAAAGCTGAAGCTTCAGTCACTAGCCGAAGACACCGAAGCTTTGGGAAATCTTGGTGACAGAGCAATGCTGGCCGGGCAATTGCGCGCATCGGGCCTAGGGCAGTTAGCGCGCGATCTGGGTCGCCTGCACACCTCCAAAGATCGCCTCGCTGTAGAGCTTGACCTAGCCTGGTGGCAGTCAGCCTTGGAATATGCGCTGGCGCAAGATTCTTCGATTCTTAACTACTCGGCAGAGCTGCTCGATGCTCACGAAGACAATTTCAGAAACGCCTATGACGTGCAGATCGATATGGGTGCCAAGCATTTGGCGAAGGGTCTCAGCGACGCTTGGCATGCCGCTTTGCAGAACTTTAGTGAAGAGGCGCAAAACCTTAAAGCTGTCTTGAAAACCGGTAGTGCTGACATCCCGGCATTGAGATTGGCTTCACCAAGCATTTGGCCGATTCTGGCCCCGGTTCAATTAATCTCGCCATTCGAACTTGCCGAAAACCTGTCGCGAAGCGCAAGTTTTGACACAGTGCTGGTGCTGGATGCCGCAGGAACCACAGTCGCTGAAAATCTTGGCGCTTTGGTCAGGGCTGGCCAACTCATCGCCTTTGGCGACGACGCAATTTCTATGCCAACCGGGTTTGAAATTGAGCCGAGAGCTATTCCACTTGGGCGTGAAATCAACAGCCCGTCGGTGTTCAATGAGACGCGTCGAATTTATGGATCCGAGGTGCTGCGAAAGAGCTACCGAACCAGCAGCCAGGCGCTTGCGCGGTTGATAAACCAAGAGTTTTATCAGAACCGAATCGAGTTCGAGCCGAGCGCAGGCGAATACCTTGGCGAGCGGTCCTATCACCTCGATTTGGTGCTGAGTGAAAATAGGGCGACAACAACCTTCGAAGGAGCGACCGAAAGCTTGGATGCCGAGGTGGCTCGAGCAATCGAGACAGTCTTCAATCACGCAACTTGGCACCCTGAGCAATCACTGCTTTTGGTGAGCGCATCTTCGGTTCACGCCGAGCGAGTTCGCGTTGGCATCAACGAGGGGTTGAAGGCTCGCCCAGAACTTGCTGAATTTTTCAGAAGTCATGGCCGTGAAAAGTTTGAGGTCTTGGCCCTGAGCGACCTCACCCATCGAAATGCAGACCGAGTTGTTTTCTCAATCGGTTTTGGCAGAACCTCGCACGGCGCAGTGCTCTCAAACTTCGGTCAACTAAGCGAGCCCGAAGGGCGCCGCTCGATGGCAAATCTGTTGGTCAGTGCACGAAAGTCAATCACCGTGATTTCCTGTTTTGCAGCGGAAGATATTCCAGCCGACCGACTTTCAAATGGCGCTCTATTGTTGCGTGATTTGTTGTCGGCAGCGGATGCCACTGTCGAATCGACCGACATTTTGCCTGATCCGATGCTTAACGATCTGAGCCTTCGCCTCAAGAAACTTGGCGCTCGCGTAGATCAGTCTCTTTCTGTTTCAATGCCGCTCGTAGTGAGTTATGCGAAACGGGCTGCGGTTATCGAACCGGATTGGTCGATTCGGGGCGAGAACCGAAATGAGAAGTTCCGCATTCGCCCTGGTCTTTTGAAAGCGCTCGGCTGGCAGTACATCCGAGTTCACAGCTTCGAGGTTTTCTCAGACCCGCAGGCAATTGCACAACGAATTGCCGAGCAGTTGGGAATGCAGATTTCAAAACGACCTACGCCGCTGTTTGACCCCGCCGAGCGCGCCTTTGAAGACTCTGATGCTGCTTGGGGAGACCGAACTGAGTCAAATGACGCGAGGCTGCGCGGCGATAAGCCGCCACACTGGGGCTAGTTTTCTAGTCGCTCTTTTTGCTGGATGAACCGGAGTCGTTGCGATAGAAGCCGCTGCCCTTGAAAGTTACTCCGACTTTTCCGAACACCTTGCGAAGTTCTCCGCCGCACTCTGGGCACTTTGTTAGAGCGGCATCGGCAAATGACTGCTGCACGTCAAACGCGTGCTCGCACTGTTTACAGACATATGAGTAGAGGGGCATGGAACTAGTTTAACCGGTCGGTGAAGAAGGTCTTGCTCGAGGGGGTAACAGCGGCGTCAATCGGGTGGTCATGATCCTCTGTAGGCACTGACTCGAGAACTTCATCTTCGTAGACAACAGCAACCACAGGTGCAATTTCTTCGAGTTCGGCAAGGGCCCGGTCATAAAATCCTTTGCCTTTTCCGAGCCTTTGACCCTGAGTGTCAACCGCTAGGGCCGGTATGAAAATCAGGTCAGCGGCGCCGAGATCGCCCGGGGTTCCGATCGGCTCAGCGAAGCCAAATATTCCAAGTTCGGTGTCGCCTTCGAAGTGAATCCAGGTGAGTGAACCATCCTGGTTTGAAACTGGAAGAAGAACTTGGATTTCGCTCTCGATTGCCCAGTCAATGAAAAGTTCGGTGTCTGGCTCGTTGCCGTAGGCCAGATAGCAGGCAATCTTGGTGGCACCGTTGCTTAGGCAGAGCTCGGCCATTTGAACACAGAGTGCCGATGCTAGCTCGGGGTCGTATTCCCTACCTGCTCTGCGCGACTTTAAGTCGGCTCGCAATTCGCGTTTCTGCTGTTCGATGGCATCCATGGGACTAATCTTGCCATCGTGGCTATGACATTTGCTCTCACGCACGGGGATGTGACCCTGCGATTGCTGCGCCAGCGCGATGCGAAGGTGCTCGAGCGGCTCATCCTTGGCAATCGCGAATGGCTGCGCCCTTGGGAGGCCACCAACCCCGTGGGGCCAAATTCCTTTGACATCAAAGCAATGGTCAGGGGGTTGATTCGACAGCTCGATGACCAAAGCGGCCTTCCTTGCGTCATCGAACATCAAGGTGAAGTCGTAGGCCAATTGAACGTGGCAAACATCTTGTATGGCTCGGTCAGCAGTGCCGTTATCGGCTACTGGGTAGTGCCCGAGGTGGCTGGCAAAGGAGTGACGCCAACCGCTGTCGCGTTGATCACGGATTACTTATTCAATGCGGTTGGGTTGCATCGAGCCGAAATCGACATTCGCCCCGAGAACGTCGCATCGTTGCGAATCGTCGAAAAACTTGGCTTCCGGTATGAAGGCTTGAAGGAACGTTACATCCACATCAACGGCGCATGGCGTGATCATTATGTTTTTGCATTGACCCATGAAGAAGTGCTCGGGGGAGTCTTGAACCGCTGGATTAAGGGGCAGGTGCCGTCGCTCGGCTACCCCTGGGCAAAGAATTCGAGCGATGGAATTAAACACACCGAATTAAATGCGGATGAGATGGGTAGCTAGCTCATATCTTTGAAGTATGAACTTCGACGGATTTAGCGGAATGGCTCTTGCTGTGGTCGCTGGTCTATGGCTCTTGGTCTTCGTGCCGTCTTGGTTTAAGCGAGCCCAAGATCGTGAACGAGGCATCGTTAGCGAACGCCCGAGAGTCTCAAAGCCAAAGCGGAATAAGTCGCCAGCTCGTCGGCCTTCGGTGGACAACTTTGTTTCTCTTGCGCGAGACTACGCCGAATCGAATGAGGTTTCGGCCACTGAGTCAATCGAGTCACGCGAGTGGCAACGCCGTGAGCTGCCAGCGCCAACAACTTTCAACGGAACGCTGGAAGTGGTTCAGCTTGCTGAAGTGGCTACCTTGGATGAGGTTCGCACTCAGGTTGCTGCACGAAAGCTTGAGCAGAGCGAACTAGACGAGATTCTGCGGCGTCGACGCGCAAACGGCTAAATGGCCGTTGCCGCCAGGGCTTAATCCTTCGTAAAAAGCAACGAGAGTCTCGCGCTGCTTGAGACCAATCGCTAGACTGAAACAGATTTAACAATCCCCCAAAATTTAAGGATCAAACTCATGGGCATTTTCGACACCGCAAAGAAGCTCTTTGCTAAGAATGCAAAGAACATCGCCAAGGATGCAGGCAAGCTAGCCGCAGAGGTAGCCGACGAAGCTGCAAAGGTTACCGCTGACCTAGAGAAGCAGGTTGAGAAGACCGTTGCTGCAGCAGAGAAGAAGGTAGCCTCGGCTGCCAAGACTGTTGAGAAGAAGGTCGCCGCAACTGCAAAGACCGCTTCAAAGGCAACTCAGTCAGCAACCAAGACTGCAGGCACCGCAGTGAAGAAGGTTGCAAAGACTGCAGCAAAGACCAC
>JAGNYY010000030.1:0-1735 GCA_017984715.1 Rhodoluna sp. | reverse complement strand
TATTTTTGGGTTACCCAGGCTGATGCTTCTCGCAGGGTTGGGTGCTGAAACTTGAAGCCGGTCTTTAGTAAACGATCGGCTGACATGTTTTGACTGCACAGAAGCAGCTCAATTGCCGCCTCGCCAATCAGGGTCTTGAGTGCAAAGGTCGGAACCGCGACCAAGCTAGGACGCTTCAAATCTCTAGCCAACGCCTTCACAATCTGGCCGCAGGTTGCTGGTTCAGGTGCGGTCAGGTTGAAGGCACCCTTAGCGCTTGGAGTCTTGATTAGGTGAATAATTGCCGCCGCTTCATCGGGCAGCGAGATCCAGGCCCACCACTGCTTGCCAGAACCAAGCGGGCCACCGATGCCGAGTTTGATCAGCGGTAGAAGGCGGCCAAGTGCGCCGAGCTTGCGTGACATCACCATCGTGGTTCGCGCCAAAACAACTCGAACATCGGTTGGTGCTTTCAGAGCCTCTTGCTCCCACTCATGAGCCAGATCACTAAGGAACCCGGTTCCCTTGGGTGCTGATTCGTGCAAAATCTTTTCGCCGGTGTCTCCATAGAAACCCGAGGCCGAGCCGCTAACCAAAACCTCAGGCCGCTTCTTGGCTGCGGCCATTGCCTTGACCAAAGTTTTTGTTGAATCGAGCCTCGAGCTGACGATTTCTTCTTTGTACTTAGCTGTCCAAGGAATCTTGCCGGTGGTTGCTCCGGCCATGTTCACCACAGCGTCAATGGTCTCCATGATTCCCTCTTGGAGGAAACCGGTGGCCGGGTTCCACTCGACCTCGTTTGCCGCCGTTGCTTTGCGACGAACGAGACGAAGTGCTTCGTGGCCTTCGGCCTCAAGTTGACGAATTACTTCCGAGCCGACTAGGCCGCTTGCTCCAGAAACTAGAACTCGCATTTCTAGTTGAATTCCTCTGGGTTTGGCCCGGTTCTGTAACCAGAGTTGAGCGTTTCAATCGAGGCCATGTCATCGCCATCCAGGTTGAAATCAAAAACGGAAATGTTCTCCATTAGACGATCTGGATTCGCCGTCTTTGGAATAACAAGATTGCCCAGCTCGATGTGCCAACGAATGATTACTTGAGCAGAGGTCTTGCCGTGCTTGGCAGCTATCTTCTCAATCACGTCTTCATGGATGAAACGGCCGCGAGCGAGGGGAGACCAAGCTTCGGTGGCGATTCCGTGGGAGCTGTCGTAGGCCCGCAACTCTGCCTGCTGAAGGGCTGGGTGAAGTTCCACCTGATTGAGTGCAGGAACGGTTCCACCGGCGGCAAGCAGCTTGTGGAGGTGCATCGGGTGGAAGTTGGAAACGCCGATTCCGCGGACTTTACCAACCTCGACTGCGTGCTCGAATGCGGCCCAGGTTTCTAAATACTTGTCCTGAGCTGGCGCTGGCCAGTGAATCAACACCATGTCGACATAGTCGATGTCTAGGCGAGCGAGGCTTTCATCGATGGCTTTCAGCGCCGGTTCGTAACCGTGGTTGTCATGCCAGATTTTGGTAGTGACATAAATCTCTTCGCGAGGAACCGAGCTTTGGCGAACACCTTGACCCACTTCGGCCTCGTTCAGATATAGAGCTGCGGTGTCGATTCGACGGTATCCGTTGTCGATGGCTGTTGCTACCAGATCGGCTGCAGAGGCTGCCTCCAGTTTGTAGACCCCAAGACCTAGCTGGGGAATCATCTGGCCGTTGTTTAGTTCGATCAGAGGCATGTTCTTTGGGTCAAATGACATTAG
>JAGNYY010000003.1 GCA_017984715.1 Rhodoluna sp. | reverse complement strand
GTGGCAAGCGCGTTGAGAACGTTGAAGACGTTCTTGAGGTTGGCCAGAAGCTTCAGGTCGAAATCACCAAGATCGATGACCGTGGCAAGCTATCGCTTGCTCCAGTTGTTGAGGGTGAAGAGGGTGCAGCCGCAGCCTCAGACTCTGACGAAGAGTAAATAACGCAATAGAAAGTTCTGGTTTTACTGTGAGTGATTACCAATTTCCACTTGACCAGAGCGAACTCTCGTTCACCGCTTCGGGAGGCAGTTCGATTCGTCGAACTGTCCTCCCGAGCGGTGTTCGCGTTTTAACCGAGACCATGCCGAGTGCTCAGAGCGCTTCGGTTTCATTCTCGGTCGCGGTTGGTTCCCGCGATGAAACCAATGGCCACCACGGCTCAACCCACTTCCTTGAGCACCTGCTGTTTAAGGGCACCAAGAAGCGCACCGCGCTAGACATTGCCATCGAGTTCGACAAGATTGGCGGCTCATCGAACGCCTCAACTGGCAAGGAACACACCGGTTACTACGCCCGTGTTCAAGACATAGCTCTGCCGGTTGCGGTTGACGTTATCGCCGACATGCTCACTTCTTCGCTCATCGACCCGGTCGAGTTTGAAAACGAGCGCACCGTCATCCTTGAAGAGTTGGCGATGAATGAAGACGATCCTGAGGACGTCGCCCACGAAGCATTCTGCGAGGCAGTGCTAGGCGAGCACGCACTCGGGCGCCCAATCGGCGGCACCCCGGAGACCATCAAGGCAGTTACGCGCGATGCAGTTTGGGAATACTACAAGAACAACTATCGCCCGCAAGACTTGGTGGTCGCTGCCGCCGGTGGTGTGAACCACGACGCCTTAATTCAGCAGGTAGAGACCGCGCTTGCCGAGGCTGGCTGGGATCTCTCGGTCAATGCAGCACCCGTTGCCCGTCGCGTCTTGGCTCAGGCCGAGATTAAGCGCGGCACTGCCCTGAAGGTCATCAAACGCCCGACTCAGCAGGCAAACGTGCTTGTTGGTGTTCAGGGTTTGATTGCCAATGACCCTCGTCGTTTTGCAATGGGAATCTTGAACACGGTTCTCGGCGGTGGCATGAGCTCGAGACTATTTCAGGAGATTCGCGAAAAGCGCGGCCTGGCCTATTCGGTCTATTCGTTCAACCAGGGTTATTCAGATGGCGCATTCTTCGGCTTGTATGCCGGTTGTTCGCCTCAGAAAACTCAGGAAGTTACACGTTTGATGATCGAAGAACTCGACAAGGTTGCTAACGAAGGCATCACGCAAGCCGAGTTTGACCTAGCCATGGGCAACATTTCGGGTTCTCTTGCTCTGAAATTTGAGAGCACTCAGGCGCGCATGAGTCGATTGGTGAGCAGTGAAGTAGTCACCGGAGAGTTCGTCGACCTGGATGACTCCTTGGCTCTGTTCAAGGCGGTCACTCTGGCCGACATCCAAAGTTTGGCGGCAGACATCGCTGGGCGCGAGCGTTCGATTGTTGCCGTGGGTGACCTCAAAGAAAAAATCTTTGACGAGTTTCTGTAAGTTTGACCTATGACTATCAAAGTAGCCGTTGTCGGCGCCACCGGACGCATGGGCAAGCTGGCCCTGGACATCATCCATGGTTCACAGCACCTGTCGCTGCACGCTGCCCTTGATTCGAAGAGCGAACTCAGCCAGGTAATCGGCGCTGACGTTGTTTTCGAAGTCACTCGTCTCGAAGTGTCTGAGCAAGTAGTCGACTACTGCATCGCCAACGGCCTAAAAGTAGTCGTAGGCACCAGCGGATGGTCAGCGCCAAAGCTTGCCGCTCTTGAGCACAAACTGGCCGGCAACCCAGAGGCCGCTGTTGTGGTCATTCCAAACTTTTCAATCGGTTCGATGCTCGCGAGCTCATTCGCGGCTCAGGCGGCTAAGTTTTTCGATTCCATTGAGATCGTCGAGGCGCATCACGCGGGCAAAATTGACTCGCCCTCGGGCACTGCGGTTCGCACCGCTGAGATGATTGCCGAGGCACGTGCCGGTCTTACTCAGCCACTAATTCCTGGTGTCGGTCAGACCGCCCGCGGTGAGGTCGTTGCCGGTGTGCCGATCCACAGCCTTCGCCTAGCGGGGGTGTCTGCCAAGCAAGATGTTCACTTCGGCGGCAACAGCGAGGTCCTGACCATTAGTCACGAGGTCAGCTCGGTTGCGTCATACGGTCACGGCATTGCGCTCTCGCTTCGTGTGGCCGCGCAGGCAAATGGTTTGATGGTGGGTCTCCAATCGGTGGTTGATTCTTCAGCCAACCTTGCCTAAGCCCCGATCAGCATGAGCAAATCAAAAGCAGGAGCCTTCCTCCTCAGCGCCATAACCCTGATTTATCTGGTCTTGATGACCAATCAGGCAATCACCCTGATTCAGCTCGAGAGCCCGATTGCAAAAATTATGGGCGCCGCACTATTTGGGCTACCAGCGGTTGGCGTTTGGGCAATAATCCGTGAATTGAAGTTTGGTTTGCAGGTTGAATCGCTCTCGAAGCGGGTTCACCTAGAGGGCGCCTGGCCAAGTTTTGATCTTGAGCTTCGCCCCAGCGGTCGCGCGGTGCGAGCCTCTGCGCAACAGGTTTTTGCCGAGTACTCAGAACGAACCCAGAATAACCCGGATGACTGGCACAGCTGGTTTAACCTTTCGCTTGCCTATGATGCCGCCGGGGACAGTCGTCGAGCGCGATCGGCGATGCGCAAAGCGGTCCGTTTGAACAACGCCACCAAAGCGTCATAAAACGTCTTGATTCAGCCGAGTCTTTCGGCATTGATTAGCCTCTAAACATGACTCTTCAAATCGCAATCGTCCTAGGGCTCGTAGCCTTGGCTACCGTTGTCGGTTTGATCTGGAAGGCACGAACCGGAACCGCTAAAAAAGTGAGTTCCGGGCTAGTCATCGACCTAAAAGAAATCGCTGCGGTCAAGGATGGCAAGCCGGTCACCGAATTCGGCGAGCGAGTGACCTTTCTCCAGTTCTCATCAGAGTTTTGCAGCCAATGCGCGCAAACTTCAAGGCTGTTCCACGAGTTGGAAGCACAACACGATGACATTCTGCACATCGAGGTTGACATCACCAATCGCCTCGATTTGGCAAACAAGTTCAACATTTTGCAAACCCCAACCACACTTGTGCTAGACAAGCGCGGCGCGGTGACCTCGCGAATTGGCGGAGCCGCAAAACCTCAAACCATCGAACACGAACTAGGAAGCTTTCACATCTAATGAGCTCATCTGCATCAAACAAGACCCCAGCAGGCATCGACCCACGTGGCCCACGTTTTGGCGCTGCCATCACTTCGGTGCTGCTACTAGTGACGGTCTTCCTTGCCCTTGACTCTGCCTCCGCTGGCAGTGCATACGTGCTGCTGGCCGTCATCACGGGCCTCTTTGCTATTGGAGCAATCTTCGGCAACTCGAAGCACCCATACGGTTTGATCTTTAAGGCTTTCGTCCGCCCGAAGTTGGCTGCCCCTAAGCACCTTGAAGACCCGCGCCCACCAAAGTTTGCTCAGCTGGTTGGGCTTATCGTTGCCAGCGTCGGTCTCCTGCTGGGTGCATTCGGTGTGCCATACGGTGTCGCAGGCGCTGCTGCTGCAGCATTCATCGCAGCATTCCTAAATGCAGCCTTTGACTTCTGCCTCGGTTGCCAAATTTACGTGGGCCTACAGAGAGTCGGCATTTTCAAGAAGTTCTAAGCATTAGGCTAGACGCGTGTCAGACATCATTTTTCGCAGCGACGTAACCGTCGAACTAGTCCGCTCAAGCGCGTCGGATTCAGACGTTTTGTTTGCCGCCCGAGTTTCAACCCAAGGTGAGCAAACACTAGAGTCTGCTTCGGCTCAGACCGATGCATCAGAAGACGAGAAGCGCAACAAGGGCCTCATCAACTACCTGATGCGTGATCGCCACGGTTCACCGTTCGAGCACAACTCAATGACCTTTTACGTGCAGGCGCCAATTTTCGTGTTCCGCGAATTCATGCGTCACCGCATTGCCAGCTACAACGAAGAATCAGGTCGATACAAGGAGCTTTCACCGGTTTTCTATGTGCCAGCGCCAGACCGCAACTTGGTTCAGGTTGGTAAGACTGGGCACTACGAATTTTTACCAGGCAGCGCCGAGCAGGTCGCCCTGGTCGAGCAAGAATCTCGCTCAACTTCACAGCAGGCTTACGAGTCTTATAAGCGCATGCTTGAGGCTGGTGTAGCCCGTGAGGTTGCCCGCATCGTGCTTCCGCTAAACATTTACTCGAGCATGTATGTGACCATGAACTCACGTGCGCTCATGAACTTCCTCAGCCTGCGCACGCAGCGCGAAGGAACCCACTTCCCATCATTCCCTCAGCGTGAAATTGAAATGTGCGCCGAGAAGATGGAAGAGTTCTGGGCTGAGCTTATGCCTTACACCTACGAGGCGTTCAACAAGAACGGTCGCGTAGCTCCGTAACGGTATTAGTCGCCGAGCGTTTCGGCTTCATCGACAACTGGGTAGGTTCGTGAGATCCTGCCCAGTTTCGTTTTTCTCAGAGCAAGCGCCAGGGCAAGGCCAACCAGAACACCGGAGATCAGATTCAAGGTAACCGTTGCGATGAAAGTGGCAACCATGACAATCGCGTCAAGCCAGCTGATCCGCGCGATGTGAATGAGCTCTTTGGGTTTCACCATGTGCGCGGTCGTTGCCAAAAGCACACCAGCCAGCGCAGCCAGTGGAATTTTGGCTACCAGGGGAGCGGCAAGCAAAATAACGGCCGCCAAGACTATTGAGTGAATCAGCGCAGACGACTTCGAAGTCGCACCTGAACGCACATTGACCGCCGTTCTGGCTAATGCGGCCGTTGCTGGCACTCCACCGAAGAATGGCACGACCAGATTGGCGACACCCTGCCCGAATAGTTCTTTGTTGGCGTCGTGTTTCTCACCACCACCTCGCATGCGATCAGCGACCTTAGCCGAGAGCAGGCTTTCAAGAGCGGCCAGGATGGTCACGGCCAGCGCAGATGGAATCAATCGCAGCCAGTCGCCCTGGTTTAGGAACTCGGTGTCCCACTGGCCAATCGAAGCCGGTAGTTCACCGATTCGTTCGAGGTTGAGGCCCAGCACATCAGCCGCGACGGTTGCCAGAATGACCAAGATAAACGCGAATGGCAGTCGCGGCCAATAGTGTTGACCAACCAAAATCAGCGCGGTCACGGTGAGCCCGAAGACAGCTTTTTGCCAGCCATCCAAGTATGGAAACTGCTGGAGTGAGATGATCACGGCAATACCTGCGGTGAAGCCTTCAATCAGCGAAGTGGGCAGTCGATGAACGTGTTCACCAATCTTCAGGAGAGCAATCAAAACCAACAGTGCGCCAGCAACCAAGCCAACGAATAGAACGCCAGAAGCTCCAAAATCTTTGAATATTGGCACCAGCACAACGGTCATCGCCCCGGTCGGCCCCGATACTTGAAGACGACTTCCGCCGAATATCGCGGCCAGGGCGCCGGCGATGATTGCGGTTGTTATTCCAGCTTCTGCCCCCATGCCAGAGGCGAGCCCGAACGCGAGGGCAAGCGGCAGAGCCACGATTGCGACCGTGATACCTGAGAGTAAGTTCTTGAGTGGTGCGGCTAGCGCATCATCCAAATCGGCCTTCGTTGGCAATAGGTTCACTTCGCCAGCCTAGCGACCCAACCGATAGGCTTAGAGCATGTCGCACAAGAACATTTTTGGCCAGACCCTGGTTGCCCTCGTTACCCCTATGACCGCCGACGGCGAAGTCGATTGGGCTGACACCGAGAAGCTAATCGATTACGTCATCACTGGAGGCGCTGACGGTGTTGTCGTTACCGGCACCACGGGCGAGACCAGCACCTTGACTGACGCCGAGAAGATCAAACTCGTTGAGGTCGGCAAGTCTGTCTCGGGCGGGCGTGCGAAGATCATCACCGGCGGTGGCTCGAACGAGACCGCTCACGCGATGCAGCTTTATAAGGCCAGCGAGAAGGCTGGTGCCGACGGCATCATGATCGTCACCCCTTACTACAACAAGCCAACCCAGGCTGGTGTGCTAACTCACTTCCGCATGGTCGCCGATTCAACCGATCTTCCGGTGATCTTGTATGACATCCCAGGGCGCGCCGGAATCGCGATTTCGATGGACACATTCCACCGCGCCTCAAAGCACCCAAACATCATTGCCGTCAAGGATGCCAAGGGCGATCTTGCTCAGGCCACCCGAATCATGAACGAGACGGGTTTGTTCTACTTCTCGGGCGACGACTCAAACTTGCTACCTGAGCTAGCAATCGGTGCCATCGGTTGCATCTCGGTCACCGCGAACATCGCACCTGCTGCATACCGCGAGATGATTGACGCGGCCAACCGCAACGACTTCCACCACGCCCTCAAGGTGCACAACAGCCTTGATCCACTGCAGCGCGCTGCTATGACCCACGTGCCTGGGACCGTGGCGGCAAAGTACATCTTGAATGGCCTGGGCGTTATTTCTAGCCCACGCGTTCGTTTGCCGCTGGTTGGCCCGGAGGATGCCGAGGCAGCTCGTATTGAGGCAGATATCGACCTAGTTGGTTCGGTCACCGGCATCAGCTTCGACAACTTCCGCCCAGACCGCAATGCCGCGGCCGGTGGCGCGCTTCCGAAAATCGCTGGCACCACCCGATAACAACCACGCGTCAATCGCGAGTTATTTATAAAGTGCGCAAGAGCGCATAACAACCGAATAGAAAAGAGAACCATTGGTTCAAACCCTTCCGGCACCTGCTCCATTGCGTCCGGGCGTCCTCCGCATCATCCCTCTTGGTGGCATCGGAGAAATCGGTCGCAACATGACCGTTTTCGAGATTGACGGCAAAATCCTCATCGTCGATTGCGGCGTGCTGTTCCCTGAAGAGCACCAGCCAGGCATCGACGTAATCTTGCCTGACTTTGGATACCTCAAGGACCGCATGGATGACGTCATCGGCATCTTCCTGACGCACGGTCACGAAGACCACATCGGCGGCGTCCCTTATCTTCTTCGAATGAAGCAGGACATCCCTATTCTTGGCTCTGCGCTAACCTTGGCATTTGTCGAGGCCAAGCTCAAAGAGCACCGCATCACCCCATACTCGATGGTCGTGGTTGAGGGGCAGCGTGAGCAAATGGCTGGCTTCAACCTCGAATTCGTGGCCGTGAACCACTCGATTCCCGATGCGATGGCAGTGGTTATTCGCTCAGCTGCTGGAACCGTGCTTCACACCGGTGACTTCAAGATGGATCAGCTTCCGTTGGATGGTCGTTTGACCGACCTTCGCGCCTTCGCTCGCATTGGCGAAGAAGGTCTCGACTTGTTCATGAGTGACTCGACCAACGCAGACGTGCCTGGTTTCACACCGCTCGAAAAAGACATCGGCCCGGTTATCGAGAGCGTGATTGCCCGTTCGAAGAAGCGTGTCATCGTTGCCTCGTTCTCAAGCCATGTTCACCGCGTGCAGCAGGTGGTTGATGCTGCTAAGGCAAATGACCGCAAGGTTGCGCTGGTTGGTCGCTCAATGGTTCGCAACATGCAGATTGCCATTCAAATGGGCTATTTGAAGGCCGAGACCGAAGACTTCGTAGACCTAAAGCAGGCTGCCAAGATGATGGACAACGAAGTTGTTTACATGTCGACAGGCTCGCAGGGTGAACCGATGGCGGTTTTGGCACGCATGGCCAACCTCGAGCATGACATCGAGATCGGCGAGGGTGACACCGTCATCCTGGCCAGTTCTTTGATTCCTGGAAACGAGAACGCGGTCTATCGAGTGATCGATGGCCTCACCAAACTTGGTGCCAACGTAGTGCACAAGGGCAACGCCAAGGTGCACGTGTCAGGTCATGCGGCCGCCGGTGAGTTGCTCTATTGCTACAACATCCTGCAGCCGAAGAACGTGATGCCGGTGCACGGTGAATACCGTCACCTAATCGCGAACGGCAAATTGGCCGAGCAGACCGGCGTGCCAAGTGAACGTGTCTTAATCACCGAGGATGGCTGGGTTATCGACCTCGCCGATGGAATCGCTGAAGTGGTTGGTGCCGTTGAGTGTGGTCTGCTGTTCGTTGACGGCAAGACCGTGGGCAAAATTACCGAGGATGACCTCAAGGATCGTCGCGTTTTGGCCGAAGAGGGATTCATTTCTATCTTCTGCGTGGTTGATGAAAATGGTCGAGTCAAGGTTGGTCCCGAAATTCGCGCCCGAGCCTTCGCTGAAGATGACCACGTTTTCGATGCCGTCAAGCCAATGATCGAACGCGCACTCGCCGAAGCTGCTGGTGAAGGTGTTCGTGATACCTATGCTCTTCAGCAAGTGATTCGTCGCACGATTGGCACCTGGGTCAACAAGGCTCATCGCCGCCGTCCGATGATCATTCCGGTTGTCATTCAGGGCTAATTTCTAAGGCTGATTGCCTCGTGCCTTCGCGGTTCTGTCTCAGGTCGCTGTTAGTTTTGAGGCATGGCTACACCACGAAAACCAGCACCCAAGCGCAAGCCTGCAACTAGCGGCTCGCGTCAACCCGCGCGCCAACCGGCGGCTTCTTCCAATGCCAATGGTTTTGTCCGTATTTTGGTTGCTATTTACATGGGTCTAGCTCACGTGGTCGGGGCAGGTGCCCGCGCACTCAGCCCAGACAAAATCGCCAGGGAAGACCGGCGCGATGGCCTGCCATTCTTCTTGTTTATCCTTGGCGTTGCCGGTGCAGTTTTCACCTGGTTCCTCGCCAAAGATGCAACTGCCATGGGCCTCAACGTTGTCACGTTTGGCCTGCTGTTCGGTCGAGTCTCTTACGCCCTGCCAGTGGTCTTGGTGATCTTCGCCATCTACCTAATGCGCAACCCGTCGTCAACGCGCAACAACGGGCGAATTGGCATCGGTCTTTTCTTGCTCTTGGTTTCCATCAGCGGTTTCTTCCATGTTTTCGCCGCCAAGCCGCCACAGCCATCCGACGGTGAATGGGCGCTTGCCTATGCCGGCGGTGTCTTTGGTTGGCTGGTCTCGGTTGCCTTCTTGAATACCCTAGGAGGCGCTCCTTTCAATGTCTGGGCCTCTGCGCTCGTGATGCTGGTGTTCGCTTTTGGTTCCCTGCTGATCCTCACCAAGACCACGCCGAACCGCATCGGTGAACGTTTTCGTCAGCTCAGCGCCTACCTGTTTGGAGCCAGCGGCGAGAAGCCTAAGGTCGAGCCCGTCCAGGATGAAGTGCTAGATGCATTCGACGGAACCAAGGTCCCTTGGTGGCGCAAAGGCAAGAATGGCGATGAGCCGGCATTCGACACCCCGATTGCAACCACTCAGGCTATGTTTGGTGGCGAAGCCGACGACGACGTCCTTGACACACTATTTGGTGATCCAGTTGAACCAAATGTCCCTTCGGTAGACACTGCCGATGCGACCACAGAGCCAATCAACATCCCTGCCGCGCCGGTATTTGTCGCACCTCCCGCTGCCACTGCATCAACGGGGGCGACCGTCGGAAAATCGGCTGATACACAGTCAATTCCTATTCCAACCCGCAGACCATACGTTTTGCCCCCTGCGAACTTCCTAGCGCCAGGCACTCCTCCGAAGGCCAAGTCGGCTGCGAATGAGCAGATTGTGGTCGCCATCACCAACGTTTTCAAAGAGTTTGGCGTTGAAGCGGCTGTGGTCGGTTTCTCTCGTGGACCAACAGTTACCCGCTACGAAGTAGAACTTGCGCCAGGCGTCAAGGTCGAGGCCGTGACTCGATTGGCCAGCAACATTTCCTATGCTGTGGCCAGCAACGAGGTTCGCATCCTTGCTCCGATTCCAGGCAAATCGCTCATCGGCATTGAGATTCCCAACATCGACCGCGAGACCGTTTCGCTGGGTGATGTGCTTCGATCTGAGGTGGCAACCAAGAGCCTGCATCCGATGACTATCGGTGTCGGCAAGGATGTCGAAGGCGGCTTCGTGGTTGCCAACCTGGCCAAGATGCCTCACCTGTTGGTTGCGGGAGCAACCGGAGCAGGTAAGTCGAGCTTTGTGAACTCGATGATCACCTCAATCTTGATGCGAGCCAAGCCAGCCGAGGTTCGCATGGTTCTGATTGACCCTAAGCGCGTCGAGTTGGCTGCGTATCAGGGCGTTCCTCACCTGATCACGCCAATCATCACTAATGCCAAGAAGGCAGCCGAAGCGCTTCAGTGGGTAGTCAAAGAAATGGACATGCGTTACGACGACTTGGCCAGCTTTGGGTTCAAGCACATCGATGACTTCAACCGCGCAATTGTTGCCGGCGAGGTAAAGGTTCCGGAGGGCAGCAAGCGCATTTTGCAGCCATACCCATACCTGCTGGTGGTCGTAGACGAACTTGCCGACTTGATGATTGTTGCGCCTCGTGATGTTGAAGATTCGATCGTCCGAATCACGCAGCTTGCTCGCGCATCTGGAATTCACCTAATTCTCGCCACCCAGCGACCATCGGTTGACGTGGTTACGGGTCTTATCAAGGCCAACGTGCCCTCTCGTCTCGCATTCTCGGTGACCTCGGTCACCGACTCGCGAGTCATCCTGGACCAACCTGGAGCCGAGAAGCTGATCGGTCAGGGAGACGCCTTGTTCTCTCCAATGGGAACCAACAAGCCAATTCGTGTTCAGGGTGCTTGGTTGGCCGAAAGCGAACTTCACAAGATTGTCGAGCACGTGAAGGCGCAAATGGAGCCGGAATACCGCGCCGATGTCGAAGAGGTGGCAGTTCAGAAGATGGTTGACGCCGACATCGGCGACGATCTCGAGGTTCTTCTTCAGGCAGCCGAGCTCGTAATCAACTCTCAGTTTGGTTCCACGTCAATGCTCCAGCGAAAGCTGCGCGTCGGTTTCGCCAAGGCCGGTCGCCTAATGGACCTCATGGAATCTCGCCAAATTGTTGGCCCGAGCGAGGGCTCTAAAGCCCGTGACGTTCTGGTGAAGCCTGAGGACCTAGGCACAGTTCTCGCCCAGCTCAGAGGTGAACCTGGGGCAAGCGCCACTCCTGCAGTTCAAAACGCAGCCTCAGTAATCGACGACTTGGATGACCAACCAGCCGACAGCAACCTTGCCGCCGGTAGTTTCGAGGAGTTCGTGCCGCGTGCTCAAGTTGACCGCTCAATCATCACGGGCGATGAGGATGATGGCGATGAAGATGCTTGGCAGCTGACAGGACGCAACTAATGAGCAACATGTTGAAGACCACAGCGACCAGTAAACCTTGGAATCTGCCAAATGCGATCACCGCGGCCCGAATCCTTGCGGTTCCATTCTTCATTTGGAGTTTGGTGAGCATTTCAAACGATGAGTCGCCGATGCGTTGGGTTTCGGTGTTGATTTTCATAATCATCATGGCCAGCGACGGTGTCGATGGGGCCATTGCTCGCAAGCGAGGCATCGTTACTGATCTTGGAAAGCTGCTAGATCCCATCGCCGACAAAGCCCTGCTGGGCGGCGCACTGGTGACCTTGTCTATCCTGGGGGAAATCGCCTGGTGGGTGACCATTGTGATATTGGTTCGTGAACTAGGAATCACCGCTTATCGGCTTGTGGTGGTCAATCAGAAGGTAATCGCGGCGTCCTCGGGCGGCAAGTTGAAAACCATTTTCCAGGGCGTCATGGTTGGTTTTGTGGTGTCCCCACTAACCGCCTGGTTCCCGTTCGAGTGGTACTTCCTGTTCGAAGACGGTTTAGTGCTGACCTCGGTTATTTTGACCGTTTACTCGGGTCTTCAGTATGTTGCCGCAGCGGTACGGGCACGTGGCTAATTCAACCGAACCTAACGCTGCTGCGCTGCTCGCGGCGCTGGCTCGACAAGGGTTACACCTAGCCGTTGCCGAATCGCTTACCGGCGGCCTGCTGACCTCCGCTTTTGTCGACGTGCCAGGTGCTTCGAAAGTCTTGCTGGGCTCAATCGTTGCCTACCAAACCGAACTAAAGCACCAGTTGCTCGGTGTTTCCCGCCCGCTTCTGCAAGAGCAGGGTGCCGTGGACGCAGAGGTTGTCGCCCAAATGGCAACCGGAATTCGCTTCAAGCTGGCTAACAAGGCTGGGATTGATGAATCAAAGGTTATCGGGGTCGCAACCACTGGGGTAGCCGGCCCAGAACCCCAGGATGGCAAGCCAGCTGGAACTGTGTTTATTGGCATCTCAGGGCCAACCGGCGACTTTGTTTATCCGCTCGAGTTCGCAGGCGCTAGAGGCGAAATCCGGTCAGCTGCAGTTACAGCTGCGCTTCGCGTGCTCTGGGAACATTTCCAATAACGGTTTGGTTATCTTTGCAGAGACTCTCAGGCAACTTTCAGTAGCGCGAGTTATCGTTTGTCTCAGGTAACGGGTATGTTATCTACAACAGGTGCAAAGAATGGAGGCTCCAATGGTTTTAGTTCGTCAAGAAATCGGTGACGTTCTCAGGGACTTCCGCCTTCAGAAGGGTCGAACCCTTCGTCAGGTTGCTGGCAAGGCCAGCGTGGCCCTTGGTTATCTAAGCGAAGTCGAGCGCGGTCAGAAAGAGGCATCTTCCGAGATCCTCGCGTCAGTCGCCGATGCGCTCGAAGTGCCGATTTCAGTGATCATGCGTCAGGTTAGCGATCGTCTCGCCGCTCTCGAGGGCGTTGTCATCCCAGACACCATCCCGGCAGAGTTCTATGCCGACTTCAACAAGTCGACCAACAGCGAATCTTTCGCAAACTTCTAACCAATAACCTTCAGGCTTACTTTGCGTCTAAGCGAATTTCGCGAACTCATGAATGATGAGTTCGGGCCAGGCTATGCAGAAGTTATCGCAAAAGACCTCGTGCTCACCGAACATGGTGACCAGTCGGGGGAGCAGCTGATTGCTTCCGGTCAAGACCCCAAGGATGTTTGGCTGGCCATTTGCCGCCAAAGCGGAGTTCCTAAGTCACGTTGGCATGGAATAAACAAAGCCAAGCAAAAGAAATAGTTTCGAATTTTCGACACGCCGAATAAATTAAGTATCGAAATCTTGTTCGAATATTGCTAATCTACTAACAACGAAGTTTTCGAAGAGTTTTCAACAACTTTGCCGGTGCAAAACAAAATGTCTGTGCCTGTTCCTAGTGTCAAAGCAACATAAAAAGAAAGACGAGACACAAGATGCCATCACCATCAGACCGCGAAAAAGCACTAGACACAGCTCTAGCTCAGATCGACCGTCAGTTCGGCAAGGGTTCAGTAATGCGCCTAGGTTCAGACGACCGCGCACCTGTTGAAGTTATCCCAACCGGCTCGATTGCACTAGATGTCGCTCTCGGCATCGGCGGCCTGCCTCGTGGCCGAATCATTGAGGTCTATGGTCCAGAGTCTTCAGGTAAAACCACGGTTGCGTTGCACGCAATCGCGAACGCACAGCGCAACGGCGGCATCGCTGCCTTCATTGATGCTGAGCACGCGCTTGATCCTGAGTACGCAAAGGCGCTCGGCGTCGACACCGACGCTCTGCTCGTTAGCCAGCCAGACACAGGTGAACAGGCGCTAGAAATCGCCGACATGCTGATCCGCTCAGGTTCGATTGACATCATCGTCATCGACTCTGTTGCGGCACTTGTGCCACGTGCCGAAATCGAAGGTGAAATGGGTGACTCACACGTGGGTCTTCAGGCTCGCCTTATGTCGCAGGCACTGCGCAAACTAACCGGTGCGCTAAACAACACCGGCACCACCATGATCTTTATCAACCAGCTTCGAGAGAAGATTGGTGTCTTCTTCGGCAGCCCAGAGACCACCGCGGGTGGTAAGGCGTTGAAGTTCTATGCATCGGTTCGCCTAGACATCCGACGCATCGAGACACTGAAGGATGGTGTTGACGCCGTCGGTAACCGCACTCGCGTCAAGGTGGTCAAGAACAAGATGGCTGCACCTTTCAAGCAGGCCGAATTCGACATCATTTACGGCGTTGGCATTTCGCGCGAAGGAAGCCTCATTGACTTCGGTGTCGAAAAAGAAATCGTAAAGAAATCAGGCGCTTGGTACACCTACGAGGGCGAGCAGCTTGGCCAGGGCAAAGAGAACGCCCGCAAGTACCTTATTGAGAACGGTGCAGTTGCCGATGAAATCGAACAGAAAATTAAGTCAAAGCTTGGCATTGGTGTTCCTCGCGCAGTTGCAGACCTCCCAGCCGACGAGTCTGAGGTCGAAAACGCAGTTGAAGCTCCAGCGAAGGCTGCTAAAGCCGGCTAAAAATGGCATTTGAACAACGTGCAAGGTCTGGCGGTTCTCGAAAGAGAACGTCAGGCTTTTCGCCTTCTCGGGCACAAGGGTCTGAGGTTGACGAGCCTAAACGCGAAAAAAAGCCGCCAACTCCAGAGCGTCTTGAACAACGAGCCAGAAATGTCTTGTTGCATCAGCTAGCCCGCAGCGCAAAGTCCACGCATCAACTTCGCAAGATTCTTGAGAATCGTGAAATTCCGAGCGAGATTGCCGAGCGCGTTCTCGAACGATTTACTGAGGTTGGTCTGATAGATGATCAGGCTTACGCCGAAACCATCGTGAGCAGTCGACGAAACTTCAAGGGCCTTTCCAAGTCGGCAATCAAGCGTGAGCTCAATGAAAAGGGTGTGCCAGCACCGTTCATCGAAGTCGCGGTCGAGTCGATTACCGCTGAGGATGATTTTGAGGCTGCGAAGGACCTAGCGTCTAGAAGAATTCGACAGATGAGTGCACTGACTCGCGAAGTGCGTGAACGCCGGCTCGCTGGTTATCTTGGCCGAAAAGGTTACCCATCTTCGGTAGTTTTCGCGGCAATAAAGTTTGCGGAATCACAGATCGAAACCGTGTAGGGCAACCTAGGCGTAAAATCGACTAGTTATGACTACAACTATCCAACGCAGCTATGAGGTTCGCACCTTCGGTTGCCAAATGAACGTTCACGATTCCGAGCGCCTCTCTGGCTTGCTCGAGGGTGCTGGTTACGTTCCAGTTGTTGATGGTTTAGCCGATGTTGTAGTTTTCAATACCTGCGCCGTTCGCGAGAACGCTGACAACAAGCTTTATGGCAATCTAGGCCAGCTTTGGGAGCACAAAGAAGTTAATCCAGGTCTGCAGATTGCAGTCGGCGGTTGCCTCGCTCAAAAAGACCGCGACACTATTGTCAAAAAGGCACCTTGGGTCGATGTAGTTTTTGGAACCCACAACATCGGTTCCCTACCCGCCTTGCTTGAACGTGCGCGTCACAACAACGAGGCCCAGGTTGAGATTCTTGAATCTCTCGAAACTTTCCCTTCTGACCTTCCAACCAAGCGTGACTCCACCTACGCCGCGTGGGTCTCCATCTCGGTTGGTTGCAACAACACCTGCACCTTCTGCATCGTGCCAAGCCTTCGAGGTAAGGAGAAGGACCGCCGCCCTGGCGAGATTCTCGCCGAGATCAAGGCGCTGGTTGCTGAAGGGGTAATCGAAATCACCCTCCTCGGCCAGAATGTGAACACTTACGGTGTTGAGTTCGGTGACAAGGGCGCATTCGCCAAGCTGCTCCGCGCCTGCGGCGAGATTGAAGGCCTTGAAAGGGTTCGCTTCACCAGCCCACATCCAGCAGCATTCACGGATGATGTCATCGAGGCCATGGCCGAGACTGCAAATGTCATGCCGACGTTGCACATGCCTCTACAGTCGGGCAGCGATCGCATACTTAAAGAGATGCGCCGAAGCTACCGCAGCGACAAATTCCTAGGAATTCTCGACCGTGTTCGCGCGGCAATTCCAGACGCAACCATCACCACCGACCTCATCGTTGGCTTCCCCGGAGAGACCGAGGAAGACTTCCTAGAGACAATGCGTGTGGTCGAAGCGGCGCGCTTTGGTGCGACCTACACCTTCCAATACTCCAAGCGCCCTGGGACTCCAGCGGCAACCTTGCCAGACCAGTTACCTAAGGCTGTTGTGCAAGAGCGTTACGAGCGTCTTCTGGCGCTCGTGAACCGTATTTCGCTGGAGGAAAACCAGGCCCTTATTGGTAAGACCGTCGAGGTGTTGGTTTCCAACGGTGGCCGCAAAGATGACGCGACTCACCGCATGAGCGGTCGAGGTCGTGACAACCGCCTGGTCCACTTTGAAGTGCCAGCTGATTCTCTGGCTCCTCGTCCTGGTGACTTAGTGACAGCCACAATCACTGAAGCCGGACCATATCATCTGATTGCAGATGGCGGCTATGGGTTGCGGCGAACCATCGCGGGTGACGCCTGGGATCGCGCTGAGGCGGCGAGTTGCGCCGTCCCCACCCCGGCAGCATCAGCCGTTTCGGGTGCAAAGACCGGTGTCTCGCTTGGCCTACCAAGCCTCGGCAAGCCGCACTCACACTAATGACCCAGCTAATCGCCGTCGTTGGCCCAACCGGCGCCGGCAAATCTGCCTTGGCCATTGAAATCGCAAAACACATCATCGCTAGTGGCGGCAGAGCTGAGATTCTCAACTGCGACTCGATGCAGTTCTACAAGGGCATGGATGTCGGCACGGCCAAGTTAACTCTGGCCGAGCAACAAGGCATCAGGCATCATTTGTTTGATTTTCTCGAAATCACGGATGAGTCCACAGCCGCCGAATATCAGCAACTGGCTCGCCCTCTAATTCTTGACTTGCAGGCGCGAGGGGTCACGCCAATCCTGGTCGGCGGCTCCATGCTTTACGTCGCGGCCGTGTTGAATGTGTTTGAATTCCCCGCTCGTGACGAAGTCCTTAGAGCAAAACTCGAGCAGGACCTGATCGATTTTGGGCCGCATGAGATGCATCGGCGCTTGCAGGCACTCGACCCAATCGCCGCGAGTCGAATCATCCCAGAAAATGGCCGTCGAAGCGTGCGTGCAATAGAGATTGTGACTCTAACCGGTGAACCCTTTGCCGCCGCACTGCCCGATGTGCCAGAGGACTGGCAGCCGGTTCTCGAAATCGGCATCAATGGAGATCGGGATGACCTCCGTGCCCGACTCGAAACTCGCGTGCACAAAATGTGGCAGCAGGGTCTCATCGATGAAGTCAGATCGCTCGAGTCACGAGGCATTCGTGAGGGTAAAACCAGTTCAGTGGCTATCGGCTATGCCCAGGCGCTGAGGCAAATTGATGGTGAGATCACCGAGGCCGAAGCTATCGCTGACACTGTGCGTCTGACTCAGAAGTATGCGCGACGCCAAATGTCTTGGTTCCGCCGCGATCAGCGCATCCAGTGGCTTGATTACCAAGACTCGGAAGCTACGGCCAAGGCACTCGCTATGGTTGACAGCTGGCTGAGCCTTTAGGCTTGAGTCATGTCTAATCTGCTTTCATTCACCAAGGGTCATGGCACCGGCAACGACTTTGTGTTGTTCCTCGATGCCGAAGGCGATATCTCGCTTAGCCCAGAGCAGATTGCCCAGATTTGCGACCGCCACTTTGGGATTGGCGCTGACGGTCTGATTCGTGTGGTCAAGTCGGCTAGCCTTCCAGAGGGCGCCGAGTCCCTAGCCGAAGAGCCGGGTGCAACCTGGTTCATGGATTATTACAACGCTGATGGTTCAACCGCCGAAATGTGCGGCAACGGTACCCGTGTTTTCGCAAGGTACCTGACCGAAAAGGGGCTCGTTGATCTTCCTGAGGGGGAGACCCTCTCGATTGGTACGCGTGCCGGAGTGAAAGATCTTCAGCGCAATCTGGCGGGGTTCGTTGTCGACCTAGGTCGATGGAAGCTAGAGAGTGAAGTTCTAGTCAAGGCGCACAACCTGGATGTTCCTCGACCTGGGCAGGGCATCAACGTGGGTAATCCTCATGTCGTGGTGGCTCTTGCCGAACCGCGTGAATTGGCCACCCTGGACCTCACCGAGTTGCCCGAAATCATCCCGGTGCCAGAAGCCGGAGCAAATATTGAGTTTGTTGTTCCAGCCGAGCCAATGGTGACCAACGGCGTTGGCTCAATCACAATGCGGGTCTACGAGCGTGGCGCAGGGGAGACTCTGTCATGCGGCACCGGAATCGTGGCAGCAGCACTTGCCACCCGTCACTGGGCGGGCTCGGGCGCGCCTAACCAGTGGAAGGTCACCGTTCCGGGCGGTGTTCTCGGCGTTCGAATGTTTGCGGCCGAAGATGGCGAGCATATTGGTCTTAGCGGCGCAGCCGAGCTGGTTTTCGACGGCATTCTTGACCTGGATGAACTAAAGCCTCGCCACTCACGGGCCTAGAGTGCGAAAATCCTTAACCGCGGTTTTTCACGCGTAGAACTCGGAATCCCTTAGCCGTATCAACCCGAATCGTTGAAAATCCTTCGGGCATTTCAACTTCGAGCCAACGGTGTAGCGAATCGGCGCCCAGGTTCTTTTGAACCACCAAATATGCCTCTGCAGACACGTTGAGGCGCGGCAACCAAGTTCTCAAAATGTCGTGCAGCACATCCTTGCCCACACGAATCGGTGGGTTCGACCATATGCCGCTGAAGGCTAGGTCGGCAGGGACATCTTCCGGTCTAGCCGTCCTGATGTTTGATAGACCCAGGCGGGCGGCATTGGCTGCCGTCAGATCGAGAGAGCGTTGGTTCACGTCGATGGCCCAAATCGTCGCCTGAGGCGCGCGTGACGCCAGCGAGAGGGCAATCGGGCCCCAACCGCAACCAATATCAAGGATGTTTCCGCTAGGCGGCACTTCATCCAGGTGGTCTAGCAAGGCCAAGGTTCCCTGATCGATGTGATCTGGGCTAAAGATCCCTCCGGCGGTAGTCACGGTTACGGGTTTGCCGTCGATCTCTACGCGGATTTCTTTTGGTTTGAACTTGCTGTCTGGGGCCTCCGAAAAGTAGTGATCAGAGGACATGTTCGAAACTTTATTACACAACCTCGAACTAGTGTTAGTTCTGATGAATGACAAGCAGTTTGAAAGTGACGACACCGAAGACCAGTCGAAGTCGTCTTTCGCTTCGCGCGGCGAAGAAGTTATCGATCGCATTCTGCGCCGAGGTGAGCGAGCGGTTGCCTTGGGCGCCGATGAAACTCACGGATACTCGGCGTCAGATGGCGACCAGCAAGACCTTCAGGATCGAACCTCCCTCAGGCGTGTCAACGGGCTCTCCACCGAACTTCAAGACATCACGGATGTTGAATATCGTCAGTTGCGACTTGAAAAAGTGCTGCTGATCGGCATTTGGGGTTCAAACACTCTTGCAGACGCGGAAAATTCGCTGCGCGAACTAGCAGCGCTCGCCGAAACTGCTGGCTCGACGGTCCTTGATGGTTTGCTTCAGCGACGAAGTTATCCAGACCCAGCCACCTATCTTGGCAAGGGTAAGGCAGAGGAGCTTCGCGAACTAGTTGCATCCTCCGGCGCAGACACAGTAATCGCAGACACCGAACTGGCCCCGAGTCAGCGTCGAAACCTCGAAGATGTTGTCAAGGTTAAAGTCGTTGATCGGACCGCGGTAATTCTTGATATTTTTGCTCAGCACGCTAAGTCTCGCGAGGGAAAGGCCCAGGTCGAGCTGGCCCAACTCGAATATCTTCTGCCTCGCCTTCGAGGTTGGGGTGAATCCATGTCGCGTCAGGCAGGTGGCCAGGCCGCCGGCGGCGTCGGAATGGGCTCTCGTGGCCCCGGTGAAACCAAAATTGAACTCGATCGTCGTCGCATCAACACCCGGATGGCAAAACTTCGCAAGCAGATTGTTGAGATGGAGCCGGCACGTGAAACCAAGCGCGCCAGCCGAAAGAAGAATCAGGTGCCAGCGGTGGCCATCGCCGGCTACACAAACGCAGGCAAGTCATCCTTGCTCAACAAAATGACCTCGGCTGGTGTTCTGGTGCAAAACGCACTGTTTGCGACACTTGACCCAACGGTTCGAAAGACTAAAACTCCGGATGGCCGCGATTACACGCTTGCCGACACGGTCGGTTTCGTCCGTAACCTGCCTCACCAGTTGGTCGAGGCCTTCCGTTCGACTCTCGAAGAGATCGCCGACTCTGATCTGATTGTTCACGTGGTTGACGCATCGCACCCCGACCCGGGTAGTCAGATTGCGACAGTGCGCGACGTAATCGGCGATGTTGGCGCACGAGGCATTCCTGAACTTATCGTCTTTAACAAGATCGACCTTGCCGATGAAACGCAGCGGATGGCGCTTCGCGGCATGGAACCCGGCTCAATCGGTGTATCGGCACGAACGGGCGAAGGTATGGCCGAGTTGCTTCAGCGAATCGCTGAGCTGTTGCCTGAACCTAATGTCGAGGTTGCCGTCCTGATTCCTTACGACAGAGGAGACCTGGTTTCGCGTCTTCACCTGAACAGCAGAATTTTGATGCTCGACTATCGCGAGGGTGGCACTTTCGTGCGGGCCATGGTTAAGCCCGACATGGCTGCCGAGCTTGGTCAGTATCGCCTGGTTATTTAGGGGTTATTAGATCGAACGCAGAACTGCTACGACCTTGCCTAGGATGACCGCGTGGTCGCCCAGGATTGGTTCGAACTCTGAGTTGCGCGGCAACAGCCAAGTGTGACCGTCGCGTTGCTTGAAAGTCTTGACGGTTGCTTCTTCTTCAAGCATTGCTGCAACGATGTCGCCGTTCTCAGCGGTCTGCTGCGAACGAACAACTACCCAGTCGCCGTCGCAGATTGCGGCATCAATCATTGATTCGCCGACAACCTTGAGCAAGAACAAGTCACCCTTGCCTACAAGTTGGCGAGGAAGCGGGAAGATTTCTTCGATGTTCTGGTCTGCGGTGATTGGGATTCCGGCGGCGATGCGACCAACCATCGGAACCATGGCCGCTTCACCGTAGGGTGTTGGGTTTTCTGATTGAGCGCTCTGTCCGTCATAGAGCCCTTCGGGCTCGATAAGCACTCGAATTGCGCGAGCCGTGTTGGCATCGAATGAAATGTAATGGGCATCTTTCAGTTGCTCGAGCTGGTACTTCACACTCGAAACGGCCTTCAAGCCGACTTCATCGCCAATTTCGCGTAGTGAGGGGGTGTAACCGCTCTGATCCTTCGAGCGAATGATGAACTCCAGGATGCGCTCCTGCATTTGGCTGAGGTTATCTGAACGCTTTGCCATGTGTTGCCCTCCGTTGTGTTTACCCTCGCGAGTTCAAACCATTCGTCTAAATGTCTGAGGTGTGCGATTGACTCCGTATATCGAAATTGTATTCGTATTCGAACAGGAAAACAAACACATTTTCGAAAGAATAAAAGATTTACTTGACAAAGTAATGGTGTTTATTCGTAAACTTGTTCTAATTCGAACAGATGTTCGGAAAACTGCTAGTAAGGAATTCATAGAAATGACTAACTACTCACCGGCTTCAAGAATCACCCGCCCAATCGCCCCGGTTTCAAAGCGAGTTGTTTTGAACCAAAAGGGCCGCCGCTTCGTTCGCCAGGCAACTGTCTTGGCCGTTGCTGTGGTTGCTGCGATTAGCTTCTTCTCCGGCCAGGCGGCAACAGCTGGGTCTGATGCAGTCAAAACAGACTTCACCTATGTCACGATTCACTCGGGCGAGAGCCTCTGGCAGCTTGCTGGCAAGATCGCGCCTAACGAGGACCCACGCGACTGGATCACAAAGGTAGTCAACCTCAATGCTTTGACCTCTGCCGAGGTCGCGCCTGGCCAGCGCATCGCTCTTCCGTAGCCTCCGCCGCTAACTCTGAAACCTCGGTCTCGAGGGCTTGGTAAACTTGTGGAATGGCGAGACTAGAAGACCTTCCACTGCGCGATGACCTAAAGGGGCAGCAGCCTTATGGCGCACCTCAACTCGAGGTGCCAGTTTCGTTGAACGTGAACGAGAACACTCACCGCGTGCCACTTGAAGTGGCCGAAGACATAATCGAGCGTCTAGCGAAGTCGCTCATGTCGATCAACCGATACCCGGACCGAGAATTTATGCCGCTTCGTGTAGCTCTGGCTGCCTATCTTGGTGCTGGCCTAAAGCCTGAAAACATCTGGGCGGCCAATGGTTCGAATGAGGTCTTGCAGCACATTTTTCAGGCGTTCGGTGGCCCTGGTCGCAAGTTCCTAAGTTTCACTCCGACCTATTCGATGTACCCAATCATCGCCTCGGGAACCCAAACCGAGTACATTGCTGTTCCTCGTGCCAGCCGTTTCGAACTGACTCCCGAACTCATTAGAACCGCGATTCTCGAACACAAACCAAACATCGTGATTCTGTGCAACCCAAACAACCCAACGGGAACCCCAATCGGATTGGATTGCGTTGAGGCTGCTTACGAGGCACTAACCGAGGCAAGCGGGGGAATCCTGGTTGTTGACGAGGCTTATCAGGAGTTCAGCGCAGACCAGTCGGTAACCGCGGTTTCTCTTCTGCCTGGGCGAGAGCGTCTTTTGGTGAGTCGCACGATGTCCAAGGCGTTTGCGTTTGCGGGTGCCCGAGTCGGTTACCTTGCTGCCGATCCTGCCGTTATCGACGCCTTGCGTCTGGTGCGATTGCCCTATCACTTGAGCGCTTTCACCCAGGCTGCAGCCGAAGGAGCTTTGGCGCACGCGCCAGCGATGCTGTCAACGGTTGACGACATCCGTGCCCAGCGCGATCGTATTGTCACCGAGCTGAAGCTGATGGGCCTAGATCCTTATCGGTCGGACGCAAACTTTGTTTTGTTTGGCGGGCTAGCCGACCCGGGCAAGGTTTGGCAGCAACTTCTCGACCGAGGTGTGCTGATTCGTAACGTTGGTCTCGATGGCACTCTGCGCGTCAGCGCCGGGACAGAAGCCGAGACCTCTGCGTTTCTGACAGCACTGCGCGAAGTTCTAGGCAACTAAACCGCCCCGCTTCGCTAGACTTGAAGCATCCCAACGACGTTTTCGACGGCGTCGCTATGGAGAAAGGCAAATAAATGAACCGTGTAGCCCAGCTTCAGCGCCGCACAAGCGAGTCTTCGATCGAACTCTCGATCAACCTCGACGGAACCGGCCGCTCTGAGATTTCGACCACGGTGCCTTTCTTTGATCACCTGCTGACTGCTTTTGCTAAGCACTCACTGGTTGATCTCGTGGTCAAGGCCAGCGGTGATACCCACATCGATGTCCACCACACGGTTGAAGACACCGCGATTGTTTTGGGCCAAGCTATCAAGCAGGCTCTTGGTGACAAGGCAAAGATTGGTCGCTACGGCGATGCAACCGTTCCTCTAGATGACGCCCTTGCGCGCGCAGTGGTTGACGTGTCGGGTCGCCCATACCTGGTTCACACCGGCGAGCCTGCAGGGTTTGAGTTCCACCTAATCGGCGGTCACTTTACCGGCTCCATGATTCGTCACGTATTCGAGGCCATCGCCTATAACGCTGGCATCACCGTTCACGTAACTGTCCTGGATGGTCGCGACCCGCACCACATTGCCGAAGCCGAGTTCAAGGCATTTGCTCGTGCATTCCGCAAGGCTGTTGAATTTGATGCTCGCGTAGAGGGAATCCCTTCGACTAAGGGCGCTCTGTGAGTTCACCTCGCGTAGTCGTTCTCGATTACGGCAGTGGCAACGTTCACTCAGTCGCCAAGGCTCTGGAGGTCGCCGGTGCAAAGGTTGAGCTCACCCGCGATCGCGATGCAGTTCTGAATGCCGATGGTCTGATTGTTCCTGGCGTTGGAGCATTCACCGCGGTGATGAATCAACTCAACGAAGTCAATGGCGGCGAGCTAATCGACAAGCGTTTGGTCGCAAGCAAGCCCGTAATGGGAATCTGCGTTGGTCTTCAGGTGATGTTCGAGCACGGTGTTGAACATGGCATCGAAACCGATGGTCTCGGCCAATGGCGCGGCACTGTTGAGCTTCTAGATGCTCCGCTCATTCCTCACATCGGCTGGAATACCGTCAAGCCACCCGCCGATTCTCGATTGTTCGAAAGCATCGCCGACGAACGCTTTTACTTTGTCCACTCGTATGGGGTTCAGGACTGGCAGTATGACGGCCTTGGTCCGATTCCATCTCCGGTGCCAACCTGGGCTGAGTATGGCTGCAAATTTGTCGCGGCGGTCGAGAACGGTCCTTTGACGGCAACACAATTCCACCCAGAGAAATCTGGGCAGGCGGGCATTCAGTTGCTGACCAACTGGCTCAAAACCTTCTAAATATCAAAGTTTCAAACGAAAGAAGCATCAGATGTCTCAAAACTCGACTTACCTAGAACTACTTCCTGCGGTTGATGTGGCAGATGGCAAGGCCGTTCGTCTAACTCAGGGGGAGGCCGGATCAGAGACCGATTATGGTAGCCCGCTCGAGGCAGCGCAGACCTGGATCGATGCAGGCGCAGAGTGGATTCACCTGGTTGACCTCGACGCCGCATTCGGCAGAGGCGACAACCGAGCCATCATCCGTGAAGTGGTCAACGCCTCTAGCTCGGTGAAGATTGAACTGTCTGGTGGCATCCGCGACGATGCTTCGCTTGAAGCCGCGCTTGAGGCCGGTGCAACTCGCGTGAACCTCGGCACCGCAGCGCTAGAGAATCCAGAGTGGACCGAGCGCGTGATCGCTAAGTTCGGTGACGCAATCGCAGTTGGGCTTGACGTTCGCGGCACCACGTTGGCTGCCCGCGGTTGGACTCGCGAGGGCGGTGACCTCTGGGAGGTCCTTGCTCGCCTCGAAGGTGCTGGCTGCCCGCGTTACGTTGTCACCGATGTCACCAAGGATGGAACCCTCAAGGGTCCCAACGTTGACTTGCTGCGAGAGGTGATGCTGCGCACCTCGAAGCCTGTCGTGGCCTCTGGCGGAATCAGCTCGCTTCAAGACATCCGTGACTTGCATGCTCTCGTTGCTGACGGTCTCGAGGGTGCGATCCTCGGTAAGTCGCTTTATGCCAACAAGTTCACATTGCAAGAAGCTCTTGCAATCGCCAATGGATAGCCACGACCACAAGCACATCAACAAAGATCGATTTTCCGATTCTGCCGGTGTGCCCTGGGAGGGTCGAAGCTTCGATTCAAACCCGTTCGCAGATGACGATGGTTCGGCTAATCCTGATTTGATCGCGGCGCTCGCCGAATTCCGTTCGAACCCAGGAGACCCGCGAGCGGTTTTCGAAGCATTCGCCAAATCGCGCCTGTTGATTCCGTTGCTAGCCGACCTTGGAGAATCGGGGGAGGGCGCTCACGGCCAAACCGTAGACAAGAGTGCCGATCTGTCGATTGTCACCGTACAAACCCCAGATGGGCAGACGGGTTTGCCGGTTTTCAGTTCGGTTGCCGCCATGGCGGTTTGGAACAAGGCAGCGAGGCCTGTTCCGGCTGACGCGATTCGTGTTGCGCTTGCCGCCGCGTCAGAAGGAAACACCCGAATCGTTCTCGACCCCGGTAGTGAAACCGAGTTCGTTTTTCGCCGGCCGGCAATAAAGGCCATGGCCACGCAACAAGAGTGGGTTCCATCGTTTCTAAACGAAGCGGTGGGGCAGGCCTTTGCAGAACCTCTAGACGATAGCGAGCCATCTGTACTCGCGATTTACCTCGAATCGGGTGACCCGCGTTCGCGTCTCGATGGTGCTGAATTACAAATCTCGCTAAAGCTCGAGCCTGGCTTGAACCAGGATGAAGTGCAGGCTTTGGTTTCCAGACTTGCCGAGGTCTGGTCGACGAGCGAAGTCATTGCCGAATCGGTGGATTCGATGCAGTTGCGACTAATCGCAGCCGAATAAAAAGCTTTAGTTGACTGGGCCGGTGAACTTCTCACCAGGCCCGGCGCCCGGGGCATCCTTGATGTGTGAAGCTTCGCGGAAAGCCAGCTGAACCTGACGCAGTGCATCGCGAAGTGGGCGAGCGTGGTGATCGCCAAGATCTGCAGCAGCAGCGGTGATGAAACCTGCGGTGGCGTTGATCAACTTGCGAGCCTCGTCCAGATCGCCCTTTCGGCCGTCCTCGGCAAGACCACACTGTACGGCTGCGACAGTCAGAAGGTCAACTGCGTAACGGCCGATTACCTCAACGGCAGGAAGGTCGGCGATGTCCTGCATCTGCACCTCTGGTGCCTGAGGTTCGCGGTCTTCTGAATATGAGGTCGACAAGGGGCTTCTCCTTTTGAGTTCTTTCTGATAGGCTAACCCATGGCTCCGAGGTTCGCCCTCGGTCAGAAGTGGATTTATTTCCCACCCGCGATCGCCGAACTAGTGTCTTTAGACACATAGGTGGCCGGGTAAAGCTGGAGACTTTATCGTTTCTGTACGCATTCAGGCTGCCCGCCTGTGGCG
>JAGNYY010000092.1 GCA_017984715.1 Rhodoluna sp. | reverse complement strand
GACCCACACTCATCAATCGTGGATGCAGGTCTAATCAAGGTCATCGGTCGCACCGTCAAGATCAGCTCTTGGTACGACAACGAGTGGGGCTACTCAAACCGTCTAGTTGAACTAACCGAACTAGTCGCGAGCAAGCTCTAAAAAGCAACTGAGCCGAGTCATTCGGTTCGTGAAAGATTCAAATGCGTAAACTCTCAGATCTACCAAACCTTGACGGCAAGCGGGTTGTTATCCGCTGCGACCTAAACGTTCCGCTAGACGGAACCCGCATCACCGATGACGGTCGCATCGTTGCCTCAGTTCCAACCATCAAGTATTTGGTAGATCAGGGCGCCAAGGTGGTAGTCATTTCTCACCTTGGTCGCCCAGAGGGTGCGCCTGAAGCTAAATACTCGCTTGAGCCTGCTGCAAAGCGTCTCGGCGAGCTTCTCGGTCAGCCCGTGTTCTTCGCTTCCGACACAGTCGGCAGCGAGGCACGGGGTGCCGTGAAGGCCCTTGCTCGTGGTGGAGTAGTAGTTCTAGAGAACCTACGCTTCAACGCTGGCGAGACCAGCAAGGATGCGGCTGAGCGCGAAGCGTTTGCTGCGAAACTTGCAGAATTCGGTGATTTCTTCATCAGCGATGGCTTCGGTGTTGTGCACCGCAAGCAGGCATCGGTTTATGAACTAGCCAAAGCGCTACCGAGCGCGGTCGGCCTTCTAATCGAGAAGGAACTTGACGTTCTAACTCGCCTAACCAGCACCCCGGAGCGCCCATACGCTGTGGTTCTTGGTGGTTCAAAGGTCAGCGACAAGTTGGGCGTAATCGACCACCTCTTGCCAACCGTAAACAAGCTTCTGGTCGGCGGCGGAATGGTGTTCACCTTCCTCGCCGCACAGGGTCACAAAGTGGGTTCTAGCTTGCTTGAGGTTGACCAGATCGACACCTGCAAGGAATACCTAAAGCGCGCAGCTGAGCTTGGCATCGAAGTTATCTTGCCAACCGACATCGTGGTTGCCTCAAAGTTTGGCGCCGACGCCGAGGTTGCAGTCACCGCAGCAGACGCTATTGAATCGAGCCCATTTGGCGACAAGGGTCTAGGTCTAGACATCGGCCCAGATTCAGCCGCTCGATTCGCAGCCGAAATCGCTGCATCGAAGACAGTTTTCTGGAACGGCCCAATGGGAGTGTTCGAGATCGACAAGTTCGCAAACGGAACCCGCGCGGTTGCCAAGGCGCTAACCGAAGTTCAGGGCCTTAGCGTGGTCGGTGGTGGCGACTCAGCCGCCGCGGTACGCATCCTTGGCTTCTCAGACGACCAGTTTGGTCACATTTCAACCGGTGGCGGTGCCAGCCTCGAGTTCCTCGAAGGCAAGAAGCTACCCGGCATCGAAGTTCTAAACGACTAATAGGAGTCCAAATAATGGCTAACCGCGTTCCGCTAATCGCAGGCAACTGGAAGATGAACCTTGACCACCAGCAGGCAATCGCTCTGGTGCAGAAGCTTTCATGGACTCTGAATGACGCAGACCACGACTACAAGACCACCGAGGTCGTGGTCTTTCCTCCGTTCACCGACATCCGTTCAGTGCAGACCCTGATGGATGCTGAGAAGTTGGAACTCGGCCTAGGCGCACAGGACCTTTCAAAGTTTGATTCAGGCGCTTACACCGGCGAGGTTTCAGGTGCTTTCCTGAGCAAGCTTGAAGTGAAGTATGTTTTGGTTGGCCACTCAGAGCGTCGCCAGTATCACTCAGAGGGCGATGATGTCATCCAGGCGAAGACAGCAGCGGCATTCCGTCACGGTCTAGTTCCGGTCATCTGCGTCGGTGAAACCCTAGAAGAACTTGAGTCAGAAGGTCAGAGCGCGGTTCCAATTCGCCAGACCCTGGCAGCACTTGCTGGCCATGAAAAGCTCGGCGAGTTTGTCATTGCCTATGAGCCAGTATGGGCAATCGGCACAGGCAAGGTTGCCACCGCTGAGGAGGCCGCGGCCGTCTGTGGCAAAATCCGTGAAGCACTCGCTGCCGAGTTCGGCGAAGAGCTGGCTCAGGCAACGCGAATTCTTTATGGCGGTTCGGTGAAGGCTAACAACGTAGCAGGCTTCCTACGCAGCACCGAAGTCGATGGTGTGCTTGTCGGCGGCGCCAGCTTAGATGCCGAAGAGTTCAGCGGTATTGCTCGTTTCTTGAAGCACATCGCTCTATAATTTCCTAAGACCGCATCAACTAAAGGACTTCGCCCTAATGGCCGCACTTCAGATCGCACTTCAGGTGCTTCTTGCAATCACCTCACTGCTACTAACCTTGCTAATTCTTTTGCACAAGGCTCGCGGTGGCGGTCTATCTGACATGTTCGGTGGCGGAGTAACCTCTACGCTTGGCAGCTCGGGTGTTGCTGAGCGCAACCTAAACCGCATCACGATCATCCTTGGTGTTGTTTGGATCGTCGTCATCATCACCCTCGGCCTCTTCACCCGTTTCGGCCTAGTCGCCTAAATAGGAACCAAGAATGAGCAACGGCGGTTCAGCAATTCGAGGGTCACGCGTTGGCGCTGGCCCAATGGGTGAAGCTGACCGGGGCTTTCAAGCCGACCGCGTTGAAAAAAACTATTTCTGCTCAAATGGCCACGAAACCAATCGAGCTTTTTCGGC
>JAGNYY010000029.1 GCA_017984715.1 Rhodoluna sp. | reverse complement strand
ACGACGATCGGTCCGAGGCGACCAAAAAGCATGAGCAGTGAAATCACAATCTTTCCGTGGTCAGGAAGCAGCGGTGTCATGCCGCCGCTCAGGCCTACGGTGCCGACCGCTGAGAAGACTTCGAGCAAGATTTGGTCGAGGGTGAAGGTGGTGGTGAGACGAAGGACCATGGTTGCAGCAATCAGCACGAAGGCCGTGATACCAACGATGGTGAACGCCTGACGCTGCATTGAGCGTGGCAAGCGACGGTTGCCGATATTGACGGCTGCTTCACCACGGATTTCCGTGTATATCACATAGAACAACACGACCGCTGTGCCGATCTTGATACCACCAGAGGTGGAAACGCTCGCACCACCAATGAACATCAAGAAGTCAGTGACCAGCCAGGTGCTCGGCAGCATCCCGAGAACATCCACCGAGTTGAAGCCGGCGGTGCGAGGCATGACTGCGGTGAAGAAGGTGTTGATGATCTTGTCGAGAACCGAGAACGGCCCGAAGGTCTTTGGGTTGTTCCACTCGAGGAAGCCGATGAGGACGACACCAACCAAGAGCAGCACGAGGCTACCCCACAGGGTGATTCGGGTGTTCAGCGACCACTGCCTTGGCAGTTCGAATGGCGCATCTAGCTTGCGCCAGGCATAGAACTTGAGTTTCAAACGGTCGCGAAGCTCGGTGACGGTTGGGAATCCGACGCTCGCGATAATCACTGAAAGCATTACGGGAATGAGAACCCAACCGTCTCCGGCAAATCTCATAAGGCTATCGCTGTAAAGCGCGAAGCCAGCGTTGTTGAATGCCGAGACGGCGTGGAAGGCCGCGTGCGCCACTGCCTTGGCTGGGTCGTAGCCGTAGGTGTTCACGAAACGGAAGAACAAGAAGATGTAAAGAACAAACTGGAAGAACAGCATGATCTTGACGACGTTAAAAAGCAGACCGCGAACGTCTCGGCTCGAGCCACCAACTTCTGCCGTGGTGTTCATACGAGTCTTCAGAGAGATTCGACCTTCAATCAGAATTGCGATCAGAGTCGCGAAACCGACAATTCCAAAACCGCCGATTTCGATTAGTGCACCGATGACGATGTGACCGAAGAGGTTCCAGTGGCCTTCAACATCCAATGTAGATAAACCGGTAACGGTGGTGGCTGATGTTGCCGTAAAGAGCGCATCGAGGAACGGGGTGGCCTTGCCGGAGTTCGTGGCGATTGGAAGGCTAAGCAAGAACGTGCCGAGTGCGATGACTGCGGTGAATGAGAGTGCGACCAAACGAGCCGGGCGCCCGCCTCTTTTCGATGCCATTAGTTCTCCCAATATCTTTTGGAGAGCCACCGTGGGGAATTGAACCCCAGACCTGCTCTTTACGAGGGAGCTGCTCTACCAACTGAGCTACGGCGGCGTGCTGCCCCTAGGGGCAACTACAAAAGTTTAGTAGAGTGCACCGATTCTGCGTAGCCTCTCGATGGCTCCATCTTCGATTGGGCTCTCCGGGCCAATAGCGACTCGGATGAACCGCAGCACGCCACGAGTCAGCGGCTTGATGATTTTTGCCGATTTAGCCTTTAGCCCAAGCAGTTCTCGGAACTCGATTGGCAGTGAAACCACGGCTGCCTCAAACAGCAACCAGTAGACCGGGCGGGCAAGCACTGGCAGCGGTGGGCGCTTGATGAACTTGACGACATCCAAAGTCTTAGGCGTAGCCACGAGCTCGACCTTATAGCGCTCGATTTCACGCAGAAGTTCAGCTTCATTCATCGGGGCTGAATCTAGACCGAGTGGCTCTACCGATTTTGCCCACAAGCGAACATAGGCATCTGCCCCACCCGGGATCTCTCGCCAGGCATACATTTGGTGGCAGCGCAGAAACGAATCCATGAACGCGATGTGCACCCACAGCAGTAGGTCTGGGTCAGCGGCCTTGTAAGGGCGCTGCTCGCCAGCCGCAGTTTCATACTCGCCGGTGACTCTCTTGTGCATGCGATTGACTCGCTGCGACTCCCCCGCCACGGCGGCGTGCGAACCAAAGGTGGTCACGGTCAGCCAGCGAATAGTTCCAGCCAGGCGGCCAAGGGCATCCTGCTCGTAACGAGAATGCGTTGCCACACCGGTGAGCGAGCCAGGATGCAGTGCCTGCATCAGCAGGGCCCGGATGCCGCCTACCAGAGTTCCGAAATCGGCATGAACTATCCACGGTGCGTCAGTCGGCATGTACAGACCCGGTTCATCGCCAGCAGCGATCACCTCAAGCCAAGGCGGGATTCCATCCGGGTCACCAGAAAGCAGTCGGCGAAAGCGCTTGGATAAGGCTTCTTGAAGTGCGTTATTGGGCAAGCTATTTCTTTCGTCAGGTTCCAGATTCTTCAACTTGCCGGCGCGTGAGAATCATCCCAGAATGCAGAAAACCCCGACCATTTCTGATCGGGGCCTTCTGTTTGAAACTGATTAGTGCTGAACAGCCTTGCCGATAGCAGCACCAGTCATCGAACGAACTTCAAGCTCAGCGTACTTCTGAGTGTTGCGCTCGCTTGAGGTTACGGTTCCGAGCCAGCCGAAGATGAATCCGAGTGGAATCGAAACGATACCTGGGTTTGCTAGTGGGAAGTAGTCGAAGCGAACTCCGCCCTCAACGTAAGGGATGAAGCTGGTAGCCAGACCCGAAACGTTTGGTGAGAACACGAGCAAGATGATGGCTGAGAACAGACCACCATAGATTGCCCAGACCGCACCGCGAGTGTTGAACTTCTTCCAGAACAGTGAGTAAAGCACTGCCGGTAGGTTTCCAGATGCCGCGATCGCGAATGCGATTGCAACTAGGAAGGCCACGTTCAGACCCTGAGCACCGATGGCTAGAACGATCGAGATCGCACCAATCACAACTGCTGAGATACGAGCAACCTTAACTTCCTGCTCTGGGGTAGCCTTGCCGCGCTTGATTACGTTTGCATACAAGTCGTGTGCGAACGATGAAGAGCTTGCAAGGGTTAGACCAGCAACAACAGCAAGGATGGTCGCGAACGCGATTGCACCGATAACTGCAAGCATGACTGCTCCACCGGTGGTGCCTTCGCCGCCACCAAGGAACTGTGCAAGCTGAGGAGCCGCAACGTTACCTGAAGGGTCAACCGGAACCAGTAGCTTCTTTGCATCTGCCGATAGGTTTGCTAGCCCCTCAAGAGGAGTACAGGCTGCATCACCATCAACGATGGCAACACCCTTTGCATCCATGAGACAGCCAGCTGCGTCAACCTTGTAACCGCGGAATAGGGTGGTGCGGCTAACTAGAGCTGCAGCACCGAAACCAAGTGCGATGGTCATTAGGTAGAAAGCACCGATGTTACCGATTGCCCAGTTGACCGACTTGCGGGCAGCCTTTGCAGTTGGAACGGTGTAGAAACGAATCAGGATGTGTGGCAGACCTGCGGTTCCAAGAACCAAAGCCATACCAAGCGAGATTAGGTCAATCTTGCTGATCAAGGTCTTGACTGGGTCGATTGCACCAGAGGTGGCATCGATGACGTCCTTACCGAACTTCAAACCTGGGTCGAGGAAGTTCTCCTTGCCAGAAGCATCTCGTGCAGCACCTAGAAGGTCTGAGATGTTGAAGCCGAACTGCCAAAGAACCATAACGGTTAGCAGGATCGCACCGGTCATAAGCAAGAATGCCTTGACGATCTGAACGTAAGTGGTTCCCTTCATGCCGCCCACGGTTACGTAGACAATCATCAAGACACCGACGCCGGCGATGATCCAGTTCTTAGCGCTTGCATCGGTGATGCCAAGCAATAGAGAAACAAGTGCACCCGCACCAACCATCTGAGCCATCAGATAGAAGATCGATACAACAAGGGTCGAGGTAGCCGCAGCTCCACGAACCGGACGCTGTCTCATGCGGAATGCAAGAACGTCACCCATGGTGAAACGGCCCGAGTTGCGAAGTGGCTCTGCTACAAGAAGCAGCGCAACCAACCATGCGACCAAGAAGCCGATTGAGTATAGGAAGCCGTCGTAACCGAACAGTGCGATGGTTCCAGCGATACCTAGGAATGAGGCCGCAGACATGTAGTCACCGGCAATAGCTAGACCGTTCTGGAAACCAGAGAATGAGCCACCGCCATCGTAGAAGTCAGATGACTTCTTGTTTGAACGACCGGCACGGAAAACCAATACCAGGGTGAAGAGAACGAATGCGACGAAGAGAATCGCGCTCAGGGTTGTTGAACTCACTTTGCGAGCTCCTTATCTACCTTCTCGCGCAAAGCGTCAGACGCTGCGTCGAGAGTGTGCGATGAGTGGCGCTCGTAGAGCCACATGATTAGGAAGGTGGTGGCGAACTGCAACACACCGAGAATGAACGCGATGTTGATGTTGCCGAATACCGGGGTGCTGACCCATTCACGAGCGAAAGCCGTGAGGGCAACATAGAGGAAATACCAAACCAGGAAGGCGGCGGTTAGTGGGAATGCAAACCCACGGAACTTTCGCTTTAGGTCCTGGAACTCGGGTGAGGCTTGTGTTTCAGCCCACACGCGATCTTGTTCTGACGATCCCATAGAACTCCAATGTTCTTGAAATTTCTGCTAGCACCTTTGCCAGCAGTCGGGGCAAGTTAACGCTCCGTTCCCGAGCATAGCGATTCACAGGAATAACTCAGGCGCAAAAAGAGTTTGCGAAATTCCGGAGTGTCGTGTGCATTTTTTAGGCTGGCTGACAGCCCTGTAAATTCAAGGGTTTTAGCAGTTTGGGTCGGCTGCAGGGACCAAGCCCTTTATGAAATAGTTATCTACCGAGTTCGCCACGCATTCGTTCGAGCGGCCATAAGCGGTGTGGCCTTCGCCGTTGTAGGTGACGAGGTGTCCATTGCTCAGAATATGGTCGGCTACGGCAACCGCTTGAGTGTATGGAGTGGCCGGGTCACCGGTTGTCCCGACGACAAGAATTGGCTTCGACCCCTTGGCGCTGTAATCGAGAGCGTGCTTGGCCACCGGGAACGGCCAAGACTCGCAGGTCAGAGCGCCGAACTGCCAGTAGCGACCAAGAGTGGGGCTGGCGGCCAGCATCCGTGCATTCTGTTTTGCCATCGAAGAAGCATCGCTGGGCTGTCGCGCATCGAGGCAAGAAATCGCGATGTTGGCTTCCATCAGGTTGGTGAGATATTTGCCTCTGGCATCGCGGTCGTTGTAGGTGTCAGCAAGATCGATGAAGGTTGTGCCGTCACCCTCGAATCCTTCTGCAAAAGCTTGGCTAAGTTGCGGCCAGTAATCCTCAGAATACAAAGGCATGATCAAGCCGGTGTTTGCCGACCAGGCGTTCAGTGTGCGGCCATCCTTGGTTGGCAGTGGCGCAGTTTCTAGCGTGCGCAAGAAGTTCTTGATCTTGGTCAACGCCTGCGAAACGGTTCCTCGGAATGGGCAGTCGGCAGAACTCAGGCATTCGGCAAGGTAGTTGCGCAGAGCCAAATCGAAGCCCTTGAGTTGGATGACGCTCTGCTCGGCATCGGTCACGGATGGGTCAATCACACCATCGATAACCATTCGATTTACTGTCTTGGGGAAGAGTGCGGCATAGGTTTGACCGAGCAGGCTGCCATAGCTGAAGCCGAGATAGTTGAAGTCTTTCTCACCCATCACAGCACGCAAGACATCCATGTCCTTCGCGGCTGAAACGGTGTCGAGGTAGGCCATCGCAGGGCCGGTGTTCTTCAAGCAAGCGTTGGCGAACTCACTCAAAACCTTTCGCGATGCCGCGATGTCTTGAGGTGAGCCGAGCGGGAAGCCGTTGTCTTCATAGAGCAACTCGTCGGTCTTCTCTGCATCGAGACACTTGACGCGAGGTTCGCTCTCGCCGACTCCCCTAGGGTCGAAACCAACGATGTTGAACTTAGAGCGCAAATTTTCGGTGCCCAAATAGTCGACCGAATTCAGAATCCAGTCGTAGCCGGAGGCGCCTGGCCCGCCCGGGTTGAAGATAATCGAGCCAAGCGGCTTGGCGATGTCGGCCGCCCGATAAGCAACGGCAAGCGAGAGAGACCCGGCGCTCGGGTCATCCCAGTTTGTTGGCACTAGGACAGATCCGCACATGATGCGAGTGCCACAGGATTCCCACTCGACCACCTGTGAGTAAAACGGCTTCAACTCATCGCTGACCTCGGCGTTAGCAGCGGCGGTTGGAGCCGTGATCGGAGGCAGGTTCGCCTCAGTGTCTGCCGGGGCGCATCCGGCTAAGGCGAGTGCAATCGCACTCAGTGCGGCAATGACCGAGAGCCTGCGTCTCACGATGCTCGCTTGATTCGCAAACTGACACCGAGCGATTCGAGCACCATCAAGTCTCGAACGTTTCGGTCGATTCGCAACCTAGCCTGCGCAATAGCTTCGAGTTTCTCAATGGTTTGCGCGGGGGTTGTTGCCTGGGCAGCCTCGGAGATCTGACCGATCAGTTCGGCATTGATAAGTGCGGTGCGGGCATCAATCTGAATCGTCAAAACATCGCGATATAGCGAGAGCAAATCAACCAGGATGCGGTCGATGCCGTCACGCAAGCTGCGAGTGGCGCGGCGCTTTTGGGCTTCTTCGAGAGCCTTTAGGTCTGACTTCATGTTGTTTGGAATCGCGTCGCCGGGCTGTAGACCCATGGTGCGAAGCGCCGCGGTTCGCTCTGCCAAGTCGCGCTCAGTGGTCAGTGCCTCTGCGTCTTTCTTGGCAATGTCTAGCCAACGTTCGGCGGTGTTGACTGCCGATGAAACACCGTTGATGGCAAGTGCCGCCAGCAAGGTTTCGCGTCTGCGACTGCGAGCCTCGTGGCTAGTCGCTAGGCGCCTGGCCATACCAATGTGACTTTGTGACTCGGCGGCAACCTGCCCGGCAAGCACCGGGTCGATGCCGTCTCGAGCAACCAACAAGCGAGCGACTTCTTCTACTGCTGGCACTTTCAAACCGACTCTGCGAACGCGCGACCTGATGGTTGGCAACATGTCTGCTTCTGACGGAGCACAGAGCAGCCAGATGGTTCCGGCAGGAGGTTCTTCAAGCGCCTTGAGCAAAACGTTTGAAGATCGCTCAATCATGCGGTCAGCATCTTCGATGATCATGATTCGGAACTTGCCCATCGAGCTTCCGAACTGTGAGTCGGCAACAAGTGCACGGACCTCATCGATTGAAATGACGACCTTCTCGGTAGACAAAACCGAGATATCAGGATGGGTTCCAGCCTGGGCGAGTACGCAGCTCTTGCAGGTTGAGCAACCACCTTCGGGGCAAAGCAAAGCGGCGGCAAAAGCGTGGGCAAGATTTGAACGGCCAGACCCCGGAGGGCCGGTCATCAACCACGCATGGTGAACGCCCTGATCGCGGTGGCGCACAGCCAGCTCAAGTTGCGAGACTGCTTCGGGTTGACCGAGTAGGTCATCCCAGATTGGAGCCGGCGCAGACACTAGGCGCCTAGCAACTCGGCGACGCGGCTGCGAATTTGAGACTGCATTTCGTCTACGGTCTGACGAGCATCGATGACCAACCAACGGTTGGGTTCGGCGGCTGCCATGTCCAGGAATGCCTGGCGGACAGCCTCAAAGAATTCAACTTTTTCTCGCTCGAGTCGGTCTGGTGCTTCGCCGGTTTTATTGCGACGGGCGGCAGCTGCTGCGGCCTCGAGGTCAAGCAAGATGGTCAAGTCGGGCAATAGCCCTTCGACAGCAAACATTGAAATGGCACGCACGTCTTCGGCACTCAAAGCTCTTCCGACACCTTGGTAGGCAACCGATGAGTCAAGGTAGCGATCGGTCATGACAACCTCGCCGCGTTCTAAAGCTGGTCGAATCTTGGAAGCAACGTGGTGGGCGCGGTCGGCAGCGTAGAGCAATGCCTCTGCGCGAGGAGCCACGTCTCCCTTGCGGTGAAGCAGCAGGTGACGAATTTCCTGGCCAAGTTCGGTGCCGCCTGGCTCAAAGGTGCGAACCACTTCGCGGCCCTGGGCACGCAAGAACTCTTCGAGAAGGTCTGACTGAGTAGATTTACCTACCCCGTCGATGCCTTCGAGCGAGATGAAGAGGCCTGATGCCATTA
>JAGNYY010000028.1 GCA_017984715.1 Rhodoluna sp. | reverse complement strand
CGCCTTCATACATCGCGCCAATCTGTGGAACCGTGACGTGTGACTCGTCAATCACGGTCAAGAAGTCTTCAGGGAAGTAGTCGAGCAAACACGCTCCAGCCTCTCCCGGGCCTCGACCATCGATGTGTCTCGAGTAGTTCTCGATGCCACTGCAGAAGCCGAGTTCTTTGATCATTTCAAGGTCGAACGTTGTGCGCATTTTTAGACGCTGAGCCTCGAGAAGTTTGCCCTGTGACTCGAGTTCTTTAACGCGCCAAACCAACTCTTCTTCGATTGCCTCCATCGCCTTTGCCATGCGTTCGACAGGAGCCACGTAGTAGGAAGCAGGGTAAATCGCGACAGTCTGCTCTTCGCGGGCGATCTCTCCGGTTAGGGGCGAGAGCGAATAGATGGCTTCCACCTCATCGCCAAAGAACTCGATGCGGGTCGCGAGTTCGTCATAGACCGGGATGATTTCGATGGTGTCGCCCTTGACGCGGAAGTTGCCTCGCGAGAAGTCGATGTCGTTTCGCTTGTATTGCAGGTCGACGAACTTGCGAATCAGGGCGTCTCGATCGATTCGGTCGCCAACCTGGATTGCCACGCTCTGATTTAGATACTCTGCGGGTGCACCCAGGCCATAGATGCAGGAAACGGTAGAAACAACCACCACATCGCGGCGGCTGAGCAAGCTCATAGTTGCCTTGTAGCGGAGGCGCTCAACCTCTGAGTTGATCGACGAGTCCTTCTCGATGAAGGTGTCAGTCTGGGCAACGTATGCCTCGGGTTGGTAGTAGTCGTAGTAGCTAACGAAGTATTCGACCGCATTGTTCGGGAGCAGCTCTCGGAATTCATTCACAAGCTGGGCTGCAAGAGTCTTGTTGTGGGCTAGAACCAAAGTCGGGCGCTGAACTGCCTCGATTAGCCAAGCAGTGGTTGCCGACTTACCGGTTCCGGTTGCGCCGAGGAGGACAACGTCTTTCTCTCCGGCCTTAATTCGCTTTGCCAAATCAGCGATTGCAGTGGGTTGATCACCCGAGGGGGTGTACTCGCTGATCACCTCAAAGGGTGCAAAAGATCTTGTGGCTTCCATTGCTTAACCTAAGCCGAAAGCTTCTCGAATGCTTCCCTTTGGATGCGAAGCCAGAGGGAATCGGCATCCTTGAGCAGCAGGTTTAAATCTTGGTTTGAGTTCAAGATCACGTCGGCTGCGTTTGCTCTTTGGGCAGGGCTTGCCTGCGATTCGACGCGCTTGGTTGCCTCAGCCTCCGACATGCCGCGATGCTTCTTTAGGCGGGCGATTTGTTCTTTGGCCGGCGCTTCAACGGTTACCACCAGGTCGAAAGGAAGATCCACGGATGCCTCGACTAAAAGTGGCACGTTGTAAATAGCGATGGTGTTCTCAGGAAGCTTCGCGACGAGCTCTTTGGCGCGCGCCTTGACCAGCGGGTGAACGATTGACTCGAGTGCTTTTCGAAGACCAGGGTCGCCAAAAACTAAGACCCCCAGTTTGGCGCGATCTAGCGAACCATCGGCTTGAAACACAGAGTCACCAAAAGTCTCGCGGATGCTGGCTGCCCCGGCAGAGCCAGGTTCGACCACTTCACGCGCCAGTTGGTCGGCATCGATCTCGACGCCGCCCTGCTCTACCCAGCGTTTCGCAACGGTAGATTTGCCAGCTGCGATTCCTCCGGTGAGCCCAACTAAATACATGTCTCTAGGTTAAAGCAAAAAGAGGCCGCACCCGAAGGTGCGACCTCTTTTTAGAGAGTTATTACTCTGCGCTCTTTAGCTTGTCGCGTAGTGCTGCAAGTGACTCATCTGAAGCAAGGGTTCCTGCCTCGGTTGATTCGCTTGAGTAGCTAGCCTGGGCTGCTGGAGCTGAGCCTGCCTCTGGAAGGTTCGCTGCTGCCTCGTTTGCGGCTGCAACCTGCTTCTTGTGCTCTTCCCAACGGGTGTGTGCCTCGGCGTACTCGGCCTCCCACTTGGTGCGAGCCTCTTCGAAGCCTGGCTTCCACTCGTTGGTGGTCGCGTCGAAGCCCTCTGGGTACTTGTACTGGCCGTTCTCGTCGAAGTCTGCAGCCATACCGTAAAGCGATGGGTTGAAGTCGGTGCCACCAGCGGTGACCTCCTCATTCGCCTGCTTTAGCGATAGTGAGATGCGGCGACGGTCTAGGTCGATGTCGATTACCTTGACGAATACGTCCTGGTTAACTGCAACAACCTGCTCAGCAAGCTCAATGTGCTTTGAAGAAAGCTCTGAGATGTGAACTAGACCCTCGATGCCGTCTGCGACGCGGACGAATGCACCGAAAGGAACCAACTTGGTTACCTTTCCAGGTGCGTACTGTCCGATTGCGTGGGTACGAGCGAATACCTGCCATGGGTCTTCCTGGGTTGCCTTTAGCGATAGCGACACGCGCTCGCGCTCCTGGTCAACTTCAAGGACCTCAACGGTAACTTCCTGGCCGATTTCAACGACCTCAGAAGCGTGCTCGATGTGCTTCCATGAAAGCTCTGAAACGTGGACTAGACCGTCTACGCCACCAAGGTCGATGAATGCACCGAAGTTGACGATAGATGAGACAACACCGGTGCGGATCTGGCCCTTGGCTAGGTCTGCTAGGAAGGTGCTGCGAGAAGCCGACTGGCTCTCTTCTAGAAGTGCGCGGCGTGAAAGAACAACGTTGTTACGGTTCTTGTCAAGCTCAAGAATCTTGGCTTCAACCTTCTGGCCTAGGTAAGGACCTAGGTCGCGAACGCGGCGAAGCTCGATTAGAGATGCAGGAAGGAAGCCGCGTAGGCCGATGTCTACGATCAGACCACCCTTAACCACTTCGATAACAACACCGGTAACGGTGCCATCTGCTTCCTTGACCTTCTCGACGTCGCCCCATGCACGCTCGTACTGTGCGCGCTTCTTCGAAAGGATTAGACGGCCTTCCTTGTCTTCCTTCTGAAGAACAAGTGCCTCTACGGTGTCGCCAACTGCAACGATCTCTGATGGATCTGCATCGTGGCGGATTGAAAGTTCACGAGAAGGGATTACACCTTCAGTCTTGTAACCGACGTCGAGTAGAACCTCGTCGCGGTCGATTTTTACAACGGTACCTTCGATTAGGTCTCCGTCGTTGAAGAACTTCAGGGTTGCCTCTACTGCGGCTAGGAAGTCTTCAGCTGAGCCGATGTCGTTTACGGCTACCTGCTTGGTTGCTTTAGTCAATGTATTTATCTCTTAACGGGCATTTCTAGGGTCGCGACAAAGCCAAGGATTTTCCTTTGGATTCCATCGCAACAACGGATAGGTGTTGCATGAAAAAACATGCTTCTCTAGCCTAGCGGTTATTTGGACCCGAAACAACGGTAATTAGGCTCTGGATCACGGAATCTTCATCAGGCCCGGTGACCTCGATGGTGAGTTTTTCGCCATGTTTCACGCCCAGACTCAACAGCGACAGAATGCTGTCACCTCGCACCTTGGCGCCATTACTTTTGTTGATCAAGACGGTGTGACCGGTCGTTGCCGCGATTCGAACAAACTCTGCGGCCGGGCGAGCGTGCAAACCTTCTGCCGCCTTGATCGAGATCGTTTCCTTGACCACTAGTGAGCGGCCTCATCCCAGCTTCGCCCAATTCCGATGTGAACGTCTAGCGGAACAGATAGCTCAACCACTTGTTCCATTTCGCGAACCACGATTGCCTGAAGCCATTCGAGTTCCCCGGCTGCCACTTCGAATACCAATTCGTCATGTACTTGCAAGAGCATGCGGCTCTTCAAATTTGCCTCAATCATCTTCTGGTCGATGCGAGTCATGGCGAGCTTCATGATGTCGGCGGCTGTGCCTTGGATAGGTGCATTTAGTGCTGCTCGGCGCGCGTTCTCTCGAACTTGGAATAGCTTGCTGTTTAGGTCTTCAAAGGGACGACGGCGACCATACACGGTGCGGGTGAAGCCGAGCGTTTTGGCCTCATCCACGACGCTTGCCAGATAACGTCGCACTCCCCCAAAACGGGCAAAGTAATCGGCCATCAACTGTTTCGCTTCGGCGTTTGGAATTCTCAACTGCTTAGCCAAGCCGTATTCGCTGAGACCGTAGACCAAGCCGTAGCTCATTGCTTTTACCTTGGAACGCATGGCGTTGGTAACCTCGCTCGGTTCGACACCAAAGATGCGAGCACCCACAAATCGGTGCAGGTCTTCTCCGGTTTTGAAGGCTTCGATTATCCCTTCATCCTCGGAAAGATGCGCCATGATGCGCATTTCAATCTGTGAGTAGTCAGCGGTGAGAAGCGTTTCGAACCCAGAACCAACGATGAACGCGTCGCGAATTTCGCGGCCTCGTTCGCTCTTGATTGGAATGTTCTGCAGGTTTGGACTTTCCGAAGAAAGGCGGCCCGTTGAAGTTCCGGTCTGAACGTAGTTTGTGTGGATGCGGCCATCTGAGCCCACCGACTTCAACATGGTTTCGACGATTTGGCGAATTTTGGTCGCTTCTCTGTGTTCTAGAAGGCGTTCCAGGAACGGGTGCTGAGTCTGTTCGAAAAGTTCGTTGAGTGCTGCTGCGTTTGTCGAGAAGCCTGTTTTTACCTGCTTGGTGCCGGTCATGCCCAGTTCGTCGAAAAGCACAGTCTGCAACTGCTTTGGAGAGGCCAGGTTAATTTCACGACCGATGATTGCGTAGGCCTTCTGAGCCACCTCGGCGACCTCTGTCGAGAGGCGATCAAACAGCGCCTCTAGTTTCGGCACGTCTACGGCAACACCGAGATGTTCCATCCGGGCAAGTGCGCTGTTGGTCGGCAGTTCAACTTCGCCGTAGACGCGCAGCTGGTCTTCTGCTTCGACCTGCGGGTAAAGGCGTTCTGCAATTACCAGCGATAGCCATGCGTCAAGGCTGGCATCCGTGGTTTCTTCGGCGACTAATTGATTTGGGTCTGATCGGGTTACCGACAGGCCGAGATATTCAAGTGCAACATCATCCAGGTCATAACCGCGTCGAACCGGGTTCAGAAGGTAGGCAAGCAATAGTGGGTCGTAGTTGACGCCATCTAACTTGATCCCGAAATCGAGCAGGCTCTTGGTCACGTCTTTAGCGCCAAAGATGGCCTTCTGGCAGGTTGGGTCGGTTAGCCATGCTCCCAATACTTCATTCAACTCGGCCGTCGAGGACACGGCAGCATATTTGCGCACCGTTTCGGTCGCGAGGCCGATGGAGGTGACGCCTCCGGCGGTCAACTCAAAGCTGGCGCCGATGGTGCCCACTTGAGTGAGAAGCCATTCCTTGGCCTCGGCTAGCGTGACCGACTCGCTTTCAGGCAGTTCTACGGGTGCGTGCACCTTGGCGGTAGGAAGCTCGACGTCTTCTCCGAAGGCCTCGGCGAAGGCTTGTTTGGCGTCCGTGGCAGTTGCCGAACCTGGGGTCACTCCCCTGGCACGCAGAACACGCTCGGTTAGCGATTTGAAATGTAGTTTGGCAAAGACTTCGCGCACTTGGGTTTCGTCAACCCCGCCGAGCAGAAGATCATCCTGGGTGAAATCAAAGTCAAGATCACGGACCAGGTGGTTTAGTCGACGGTTTCGAACGGCAAGCTCTCGATGCTCACGAAGGCTTTCGCCAACCTTGCCAGAGATGCTCTCGGCTGCTTCCAGGACACCAGCCAGGTCACCGTGCGCTTGCAGCCACTTGGCGGCGGTCTTTGGGCCAACACCAGGGATGCCCGGCAGGTTATCCGAGGTTTCCCCAACCAGCGCTGCAAGGTCTGGGTACTGCTTGGCGTGAATGCCGTACTTCTCGAGCACCGCGGCGTCATCCATGCGGGCGAGGTTCAGCACTCCCTTGACCGGATAAAGAATCGTGGTTGAGTCAGATATTAACTGGAAGGTGTCGCGGTCTCCAGAGACCACGAAAACGTTAAACCCCTTCTCGCCGCTCTGATCGGCCAGACTGGCAAGGATGTCATCTGCCTCGTAGTTCTCACGAGTGATGGTCTTGATGTTCATCGCGGTTAGGGCTTCACGGAGCAGTTCGGTCTGGCCATTGAATTCGGGCGGGGTCTCACCGCGGGTGCCCTTGTATTCGGGATACTCTTCGGTGCGGAAGGAACTGCGCGATAGGTCGAACGCCACAGCCAAGTGGGTCGGCTTTTCGGCGCCGAGAATGTTGAGAAGCATTGAGATAAAGCCGTGTACGGCATTTGTGTGCTGACCATCGGGGGTCTTGAAGCTGTCTGGGCTGAGTGCATAGAACGCTCTAAAGGCAAGCGAGTGCCCGTCAATGAGCAGCAGAGTAGGCTTTTGGTTAGCGTTCATGAGGCAAGCCTACTTTGCCCGACCGACCTAAAGCAGGAGCAGCACTTGACTAAGTCATCACCAAAACTCAGCCCTGAGGCAGCGGAACTTCTAGAGCTTCGCGGAATGGGCGCACTGGCTGACAAAATGGGCTTCGAGTTGCTCGAACTTAGCGCAGAACGCTCTGTTGCTACCATGCCGGTGCTCGGCAACACGCAGCCATTGGGATACGTTCACGGTGGCGCTTATGTGGTGCTTGCTGAGAGTCTCGGCAGTTTTTCGGCTAACGTTTGGGCTCACACACTGGGCAAGGTGGCAGTCGGCATTGAGGTGAATGCCTCACACTCACGTTCAGCTACTGAAGGCATGGTTACCGCAACTTGTAAAGCTTTGCAGCTTGGGCGGTCGCTAACCATCCACGAGATTGTTTGTGTTGACGATCAGGAACGTCGTCTTTCGACGATTCGCATCACAAACTTCCTGAAAGATAAGAGCTAAATCAAGCTTGGCTTATGCCTTTGGCGCGCCGAGCTGTTCGATCACGGTCTGCGCCACTTCTTGCATAGTCAATCGACGGTCCATCGACGCCTTTTGAATCCAGCGGAACGCCTCTGGCTCAGTCAAGTTCATCTTCTCGTTTAGCAAACCCTTTGCACGGTCAACGAGCTTTCTTGTCTCGAAGCGCTCGTTGAGGTCTGAAATCTCGTGCTCAAGAGCAATTAGTTGAGAGTGACGACTTAGTGCGATTTCAACGGCTGGCATCAGGTCGTTTGGGGTGAACGGTTTCACCACGTATGCCATCGCACCAGCCTGGTTTGCTCGGTCCACGAGCTCTTTCTGGCTGAAGGCTGTGAGCAAGACGATGGCAACTTTTTGGTCTGCCATCTGCTCGGCAGCAGTTAGACCATCCATGTTTGGCATCTTGATGTCCATGACCACAAGGTCAGGCTTGTGCTCGATTACGGCTGCGACGGCGAGAGCGCCATCACCAACTTCGGCGACCACATCGAAACCGTGTTCTCGCAAGGTCTCAACAACGTCCATACGAATCAGTGACTCGTCTTCAGCGACGACAACTCTGCGTTTTGCTACTACATCTGCCATGGCGACAACCTTATTCGATATCGGTTCGATTTATCTAACGCGCGCGAATCAACTAGAATCTTCTAGTTACAACAAGCCGAAGTGGCGAAATGGCAGACGCGGAGCACTCAAAATGCTTTTCCGAAAGGAGTGCGGGTTCAAGTCCCGCCTTCGGCACGTAAACAGTAAAAGACCCCAGGATCTCTCCCGGGGTCTTTTCTTTTAACCTGTTTGGTCTGTTTAGCTCTTGTAACCAGGAGCTGCGCCATTTACGGCGTCACCAACGCGGTGAACGCGAAGGCTGTTGGTTGAACCTGGGATGCCTGGAGGGGTTCCGGCAACCACGACGACTTCTTCGCCCTGCTTGGCTAGGCCTTCGGCAAGAACGATTTCATCAACCTGGTGCATCATTTCATCTGTGTGCTTGACCGATGCCACTAGGAAGGTGTGGGCACCCCATACAAGTGAAAGACGGTTTCGAACGGTCTCGCTTGGAGTGAACGCAAGAGTTGGAACCGATGAACGCAGACGTGACACACGGCGAAGCGAGTCACCCGATTCGGTAAACACTGCAACATAACGCGAACCAAGAAGCTCGGCGATCTCAACGGCTGCCAATGAAACTGCACCTGAGTGGGTGTGAGGGCGGGTGCCAAGTGCTGGAATACGGTCTAGGCCGTTCTCCTCGGTTGACTCGATGATGCGAGCCATAGCCTCAACTGTCTCCACTGGCCACTTACCTACTGAAGTTTCGCCCGAAAGCATTACTGCGTCGG
>JAGNYY010000091.1 GCA_017984715.1 Rhodoluna sp. | reverse complement strand
GTCACAGGCTTTTCGAATGAGTCTGGCTCTTCTTCAGTTGGCCCGCCAACCTTTTCACGGATGAGTGGCGCGTCAACAACCTGCATGCCGGCCTCTTTGATCCACTCATAGAACGAGTGGTAAACCGGTGAGTTGATGACAACCGTGTCGCCTTTGGCGCCTGCCGCGCGAAGGATCTCGACGGCGCCAACGCCAACGTCGGTTGCGAGGCGGACGTCGTTTGGTTCAACAGTCCAGTTCCAGTGACGTTTCGCGAAACCGGCGAATGACTCTCCAAGTTCAGGGATTGGGCCGAGGTAGCCCAGATCAGAACGAGTGACGAAGTCGATAATCAGAGACTTGATGCCAGGGGCGATCTCGTAGTCCATCTCGGCGACGTGCATTGGCAAAACATCGCGGTTGAAACGACGCCACTTTGAACTGTGGCGCTCTTTCAACTCTTCGAGCGGGCGGAGTTCGGTAGGCAGATTAGGCATTCTTCGATTATGCCAGCCCAAACTCTGCAAGGATTCCCTGCAAAGTTTGGTTGCGCTCGATTTCAGCCTGGCTTCTAACCAGAGCGATAGGTGTTCGGCGCCTTAATAGGTCCTCTGCGGTCGTGACATGCTCGCTGGAGGCCATAAATCTCAGCTCGCCCGCGGTGAAGCCTAAACCTTCGAAGACTTCCGCAACATCGGATCCAGTCCAACCATCAATCATGCCTAGGCTCGCAAACCCGTGGCGTCGCCAAACCCCATCAGCAACTCGCGAACGCACCGCGGCGTCCTTGATTTTTCCTTCGAGAAGTTTCGAAACCTTCGCAGCGCCAAGTTTGTTGTCTTCGCCATACCAGTGCTCGCGCTTGAGGTTGAACCCCAGCGTTTGCATTTCATCACGCATTTCCTCGCCAACATTGATGCAGTCGGTGAGTTTGCCGCCGAAAATGGTGACCACTTTTCGTTGTCGATCGGTTTCGATTGCATGCTTTCTAGACAATTTGTGCCAGTCGATCTCAGCACTCTTTTTGCTTTGACGCGGCGTGCTGACCACAAGAGGTCGAACTCCGCAGCGTTCAGCAATGATGTCTGCCTCCGACAGAGGAACCTCTAGATTCATCGACCGGTTGATCTGGCGCAGCACAAAATCGCGATCTTCCGCGGTCACCACGGTCTCTGGTTTGGTCACGCGAGTGTCAGTGGTGCCGATTACGCTTCGATCATGCATTGGAATGACATAGAAGAGGCGCCCTTCTTCATCCCAGAAAGCCAAGACGCGGTTGTCCTCCGTCAGCTTACGAACGACCAGATGAATTCCCTTCGAGAATGCCAAGTGGGAGGAAGTCTTGTTGGCCATAACAGCGTTCAACTCATCGGCAAAAGGACCGGCAGCGTTTATTAGAGCCTTCGCCCGAACTGACGATGTGTGACCCGAAGTTTGATCGGCTAAATCGAGAACCCATCCTTCTGAATCATGTGTTGCAGCGGTGAGTTTCGTGTAGTTCCTGACGGCTGCTCCGGTGGTCTCTGCGCGTTTGATGAAATCCCAAACGAAGCGAGCATCGTTGTCGAACAACAAACCGTCAAAATATTGCACGGCAGCGGTTGCGTCGGTGCCTCGCAGGCTTGGCTCATACTTGCCGGCTTGAAGTTTTGTGAAAAGCCTTGGCGCTGGAGTCGTGAACCTGCCGATTACCCAGTAAGCCAAAGCGCCCATAAAAGTCAACGCTTCATCTGCCGGCGAGTTCGGGCCAATTGCTGCAAAAAAACCAATCGAGCGAATGCGAGTTGGATAGCTTTTCATCAGTCGAGCCCGAGAGACACAGAGCTTGTAAACCAACTTGAATTCGAGACTCTGCAGGTATTTGATGCCACCCCAAACCATGTTGCTCGACTCTTGGCTGGTGAACCCGGCGAAGTCCCCTTTATCGACCAACAGAACTTTCAAGCCTGCCGCAGACAGCGAAGCTGCCGACACCGCTCCGTTGATTCCGCCACCGATGACGGCGACGTCATAAGTGCTCGACGAAAGGTCTTGCAAAGGGGTGCGCATAACATTCCAAACCGTTGTTTAGTCACACTCTATTCCTTTGATAGCCTCAGCGTGTGACCATTCTTGCCATTGATGCCGGAACAACCGGAGTGACCTGTTTGCTCGTCGACGAGTACGGAAAAATCCTGTCAAAGGGCTACCAAGAATTTGAACAACACTTCCCCAATCCAGGGTGGGTTGAGCACGACCCAGAACAGATTTGGCAAGCTGTTTTATCTTCAGCGAACAAAGCAATACAAAGCACAAATGTCACTGATATCAAAGCCATCGGCATCACTAATCAACGTGAAACCGTGGTTCTCTGGGACCGCGCCACTTTGCGTTCACCTCGCCGTGCAATCGTCTGGCAAGACCGCCGAACGGCCGAACTTGTGGCCAACCTGCGCGCCGATGGAATCGAAACTGCGGTTCAGGCAGCAACCGGGCTAGGTCTTGACCCATATTTCTCATCAAGCAAATTGCTTTGGATTTCGCAGAACGAGCCGGATGTCTGGAGCCAGGTGACTGCTGGAAGCGTTGCAGTCGGCACGGTTGACTCATACTTGGTTGCTCGGTTGAGCGGTGGACAAAGTCACATCACGGATGCCTCAAATGCTTCACGCACCCAACTGATGAACATTGACAAGGGCATCTGGGATGAAGA
>JAGNYY010000002.1 GCA_017984715.1 Rhodoluna sp. | reverse complement strand
GGGTTGTCGCTTGAGATGTCAAGACGGTCGATGTATTCGCGGATAACTCCGCGCCACTGGTGAGCCATTAGATTCCTTCTACTCGGATTACTGAAGTAATAGATTCAACCGCGGCGTTGGCGGCTAGAGCATTGACCACTGAAGACAACGAAGCGTCAGTTGCAACGTGGGTTCCTACCTCGAGGGTAGCGGTTGAGCGGCGCTTGCCTCCGCTTTGGCGCACCGACTGTTCAACGGTTTCGATTGAAACACCGTGGTCGGCAAACACATTGGCGATTTTGGCAAGGATGCCCGGCTGGTCGGTGACCTCGAGCGTGATCTGATAGCGGGTGTATGCGCGGTCGATTGGCAAAATGGCCAGGTTCGCGTGCACCGAGTCGGCAAGACCAGGGCCACCCGCCACGTGACGCTTTGCGGCCGAAACTAGGTCGCCGAGAACTGCCGAGGCGGTCTGCACGCCACCAGCTCCTGCGCCATAAAACATCAGCGATCCGGCGGCTTCAGCCTCAACGAATACGGCGTTAAAGGCACCGTGCACCGCACCGAGTGGGTGGTCTCGCTCAATAAGTGCAGGGTGGACGCGAACCGAGACTCCCGCCTCGCCGTTTTCATCTGCGTCAACCCGCTCGGCGATTGCCAAAAGCTTGATTACATAACCATCGCGCTTCGCGGCGGCCATCTGCTCGGCAGAAACCTTGGTGATGCCTTCGCGGTAAACCTGATCCAATGGAACCTCGGTGTGGAAAGCAAGGTTGGCAAGAATGGCAGCCTTCTGAGCGGCATCGAAAGCCTCGATGTCGGCGGTTGGGTCAGCCTCGGCATAGCCCAGTTCGGTTGCTTCGGCGAGCGCGTCGGCGAAGGTGGCTCCGGTGGTGTCCATGCGGTCAAGAATGAAGTTGGTGGTTCCGTTCACGATTCCCATGATGCGGTTCACCTTGTCACCGGCCAGTGATTCGCGAAGCGGACGGATGATTGGAATCGCACCGGCAACCGCGGCCTCGAAGTAAAGCTGTGCACCGACCTGCTCGGCGGTGTCAAACAATTCGGTGCCGTGGGTGGCTAGCAAAGCCTTATTTGCAGTGATGACATCTGAACCCGAGTTCAATGCCTGCAGAATGTAGGTGCGGGCCGGCTCGATGCCACCCATAACCTCGATGACAATGTCAGCGCCAAGAATGAGGCTCTCGGCATCGGTGGTCAACAGCTCTGCTGGCACGCCTTCGGCACGCTTTGAATTGAGGTCGCGAACGGCGATGCCAACCAGGTCAAGCTCGGCACCAACGCGGGCGGCAAGCTCGCTCTTGTTTTCGGTGAGCAAACGCGCCACCTGTGCACCAACGGAACCAGCACCCAGCAGGGCAATTCTTAGTGGACGATATTCGGTCACGGTTTAGCTCTTCTCATTCTTTGATGCGTCAGCCTTGATGGCCTGATAACGGATGTCTCTGGTGAAAAGATCGGCTTCAGACTCACCACGGATGATGAGACGCGCCTCTCCGCTTCTGACCGCAACCACTGCTGGCTTGGTCAGAAAATTGTAGTTGCTCGAAAGCGAGTAACAGTAGGCGCCGGTCACGGCAACGGCTAGCAAGTCATTCGGTTGAACGTCTTCAGGTAGGTAGTCGTGACGAACCACAATGTCACCGCTCTCGCAGTGCTTGCCAACCACGCGAACCAGAGCCGGCTTGGCAGTGGTGCTTCGCGAGGCTAGAGTCACGTGATATTCGGCTTCGTATAGCGATGGGCGAGCGTTATCACTCATGCCGCCATCTACCGAGACATACTTGCGCACTGCAGGGGTTGCACCGTCGGTGACACGAACATCCTTGATTGTGCCAACGTTGTAAAGAGTGATTCCGGCTGGGCCCGCGATGAAGCGACCCGGCTCGAAGGCAAGCTTTGGAACCTTGATGCCGAGGGCAGCGCACTGCTCGGCAACAACTGCGGTGATTGCATCGGCAAAGTAGCGCAGGTCAGGTGCTTTGTCGGCAGGCTTGTAGTTGACGCCGAACCCTCCACCGAGGTTTAGCTCAGGGATGTCTCCCCCGGCGAGCTGATCAGCGTGAAGTGCGATTAGGCGTTTGGTCGACTCGACGAAGCCGTCAACGCTGAAGATCTGCGAACCAACGTGCTGGTGAAAACCCAGGAACTTTAGGTGCGAGTGCGAACGAATCTTGGCAACCAGAGCAGGAGCATCAGAGATTGGAATGCCGAACTTCTGGTCTTCGCGAGCAGTGGCCAGGAAGTCGTGAGTGTTGGCGTGAACACCGGTGTTGATGCGCAGGCGAACACCTTGGATGGTGTCTTGAGCACCAGCGGTTGCTGCGATGCGCTCAATCTCTAGGTCGCTATCGATAACGATTGCACCGACACCAGCGCTAACCGCTCGGCCGATTTCGCGAAGGGACTTGTTGTTTCCGTGCAGTCCAATTCGCGCTGCAGGGATGCCTCCGGCCAGTGCGGCGGCCAACTCGCCACCGCTGGCTACGTCGATGTTTAGACCCAGTTCGTCGATCCAGCCGACGATCTCGGTGCTGAGGAACGCCTTGCTCGCGTAATAAACCTTGGCCTCGGTTCCGATGCGCTTGGCGGCATCACCAAGGATGCTGCGAGCAGCCGTCGCACGAGCACGGAAGTCATCCTCGTCAATCACGTAGAGCGGGGTGCCGAACTGGGTGGCAAGCTCGTTGACCGGAACACCGGCAATCTCAACTTCGCCGGTCTCTCGACGTGAAGCGTGACGCGGCCAAACACGCGCATCAAGAGCGTTCACATCGCTCGGATACTGCAGCCAATCAGGTGCTAGGTGGTTAGACAAGAATTCCCCTACATTCTCTCTGGCGCGCTGACGCCAAGCAGATCAAGACCATTTCGCAAGACCACACCGGCGGCCTCATTTAGCCAAAGGCGAGTGCGGTGAACCGACTCGACTTCGCCACCCGAGATCGGGGTCACGCGACAGTTGTCATACCAGCGGTGATAGGCGCCGGCAACTTCTTCTAGATAGCGAGCGACGCGGTGCGGCTCTTTCAGCTCGGCGGCCGAGGCCATCACGCGTGGCAGCTCGATCAGCTTGGCGAGCAACTCTGACTCGGATGGGTGACTCAAAAGCTCAGGCTTGAACTCGCTGTTGTCGACACCCAAAGTGGCCGCGTTGACCGCAACCTGCTTGGTACGCGCGTGCGCATACTGGACGTAAAAGACCGGGTTGTCGTTGGTCTTCTTGGCCAACTGCTCAAGGTCGATGTCGAGGTTTGAGTTGATTGGCGAACGGGCCAACGCATATCGGGCGGCATCGACACCAACAGCACTGACTAGGTCTTCCATGGTCACGACGGTTCCGGCGCGCTTCGACATGCGAACCGGCTCACCATTGCGAACCAGGTAAACCAACTGACCGATCATGATTTCGAGGTTGACTCCAGGCTCATCGCCGTAGGCAGCACAAAGCGCCATCATGCGCGGGACGTATCCGTGGTGGTCGGCACCGAGCATGTAAATGCAGCGGTCAAAGCCACGCGAGCGCTTGTCCAGGTAGTAAGCGAGGTCGCCGGCGATATAGGCCGCTTCGCCATCACTCTTGATGATCACTCGATCGCGGTCATCGCCGAATGTAGTCGAACGCAACCAAACGGCACCATCGGCTTCGAAGATGTGACCAAGTTCGCGAAGTCGGGCAATGGCGCGGTCTACGGCCTTGGATTCGTAGAGAGAGTTCTCGTGGAAGTAAACGTCGAAGTCGACCCCGAAGTCGTGGAGTGATTCGCGGATCTCTTGGAACATAAGCTCAACGCCTGCGGCGCGGAATGTCTCCTGCGCCTCCGGCTCTGGCAAAGCTAAAACATCGACCGCGGTTTCATCGAGGATGCGCTTCGCGATCTCGTCGATGTAAGCACCGGCGTATCCGTCTTCAGGAGTCTCTTCACCCTTGGCCGAGGCCATCAGCGAGCGAGCAAAACGGTCAATCTGGGCACCGTGGTCGTTGAAGTAATACTCGCGCGTTACATCAGCGCCCTGAGCCTGCAGCACACGTGCCAGCGAGTCGCCGACAGCTGCCCAACGGGTGCCACCAAGGTGGATCGGGCCGGTTGGGTTCGCCGAGACGAACTCGAGGTTCAATTTGATGCCGGCCATGTCGGTTCCGCGACCAAACGCGGCTCCCGCTTCGACAATCGTCTTCGCGGCCTCACCGGCAGCGGCAGCACTGAACGTGATGTTGATGAAGCCGGGGCCAGCGATGTCTACCTTTGCGACGCCGTCGAGCGCTTCTAGCTCGGGAGCCAAGAGTTCGGCAAAGGCGCGAGGGTTCATGCCGAATTTGCCGGCCAACTGCATGGCAGCATTGGTTGCCCAGTCGCCGTGATCGCGGTTTTTTGGTCGTTCAATAACGACTTCGGAAGGCAGTTCGGCAACGCTGAGTCGACCACTCGCCTGAAGAGCTGCGAGGATGCGAACAATCGCGGCAGAAAGGTCTGCTGGAGTCAAGATATTGCCTAACCGAAGAGATGAAGGTTCCCGTTGCGGTTCGACTGAGCCAAACTCGGATGGGTACCCCTAAATCATACCGAAAATGGCTAGATAACGCCTGTTTAAGCCTTTGGCACTAGGCCCAAAATCGGGTCAGCGGTAACGGGAATCGGGTCACAAAGTTCGCCGACAAACTTGCCGTCCACGTAGTTTATGAACGCGATGAGGTTCCAGCCGCCATCAACATCTTGAATCAGACGCGAAGCATAAAGATTTTCGCGAGGGAACAGAGTCGCGTGTTCGAAGTTGATGTCCTCGAGGTCTTCACGAACGGGCAGGCTATAAAGCCCACCGAGTTCACCCTCAGCCCGGCGCTCCTCGGAGATGTTCGGGCCGGCGGTGCAGAACAACAGGATTGGCACGCCGTCGACAACTTCATACTGGAACACTTCGGTCTCAGAGAAGCCCTGGTCAGGCTGCGAGGTTGCCGGCAGCAACTTCCAGTTGACTAGGTCGTCTGATTTCGCCATGGCCATTGCGGCTCGTTGACGTGGCTTGGTCGATTCCTTCAACTCTGAAGTCACCAGCATTGTCCAACCGGTCTCCCCCGCCATTTTAAATACCCATGGGTCGCGGAAGGCTTCATACTCGAAGCCCTCCTGGAGCGTGCCATACCAGCGCGGGTCGGCGGCAACAACCGGGAGATTCTCGACCTTGGCCCAGGTGATTAGGTCAGGCGAGGTGGCCGCGCAAACTGTCTGACGCTGGCCGGCATCCTCGCGGCTAGTGCCGGTGTAAAACATGCGCCAAATACCGTCGGGCTGGCGAACAATCGAGCCGGTCCAAGTGGTCCAGCTATCTGGCGCAGGCGAATCGCTCGGAGCGATGGCATCGGCTACCACTGTCCAATTCTTTAGGTCCTTGCTGATCGCGTGCCCTACCGAAGTGTTGCGGTGTCTGCGCTCCGGGTCTCCCAATGCACGACTCGCCTGAAGGTAGAAAGCGTGGTGATTCTCGCCGTCAAAAACGAACCAGGAATCCCAAACCCATTGACCAGGTAGTTTCAGTGCCATCAGTGCCCTCCAAGCAATATGCCAAGCCACAATGATAACCGCGCGCTGTTAGGCTTAAGGCAACCTAAGCCCCTATAGCTCAGGGGATTAGAGCATTGCCCTCCGAAGGCATGTGCGCAGGTTCGAATCCTGTTAGGGGCACATGTTTGGAATGGATTGGCTAAAGCCAGAAACACTCATCACATCGTTCGGCGCATTTGCAATGATCGGGGTGATGCTGATCGTTTTCATCGAGACCGGGTTGTTGGTTGGTTTCTTCCTGCCCGGCGACTCGCTTCTGTTCGTCACCGGCCTGATGGTTGCCTCTGGCGCCATCCAGATTCCTTGGGGCGACTCAAGTTTCGCGGTGCCAATTTGGCTAGCCTGCGTCTTGATTTCATCCTCTGCTTGGCTTGGTGACCAAACCGGTTATTGGATCGGGCGTCGAGTCGGACCGGCAATCTTCAACAAGCCCGAATCAAAACTTTTCAGCCACGAAAACGTGTCGCGAACTAACTCGTTCTTTGAGCGCTACGGAGCGCGCGCGATCATCCTGGCTCACTTTGTTCCGGTAATGCGCACGTTTGTTCCGGTTGCAGCCGGCGTTGGCGAGATGCCTTATCGCAAGTTCCTGCGCTACAACTTCATTGGCGTAATCGGTTGGGGAACCGGTGTTACCTTGCTCGGTTTCTTCCTTGGCAAGATTCCGTTTGTTGCCGAACACGTTGAGTACTTCACCATCGGCTTCGTGATTATCTCGACCATTCCGATTGTCATCGAAGTAGTCAAAGCCCGTCGCGACCACCAGCGCGAGCAACTGCTCGACCAGTAATTGATCGAACTATTCGGAGATTTGGTTTAGGTAGCTCGCCAACTGCTCGAGCGCAAGCGCTCGGTGACTCATCGAATTCTTGACCTCAGGCTCTAGCTCGGCGGCTGTGACTTCAAAACCCTCTGGGATGAAAACCGGGTCATACCCAAAACCATGTTCACCGTGCTCTTCGGTTGCTACACGACCTGGCCAGATTCCCGTGAAGCTAGCTTCGCCATCCGGTCCGACAAGTGCGATGGTGCAAACAAAGGCAGCCGATCGATTCGCTTCGGTAACGTCCGCGAGTTGGGCTAGCAGCAGCTGTCGGTTGGCGACGTTGTCACGGCCACCGGCCCAGCGGGCACTGAAGATTCCAGGTGAACCACCGAGGATTTCGACAGCGATTCCAGAATCATCGGCCATCGAAGTCATGCCAGTGTGCTCAAAGGCAGCACGTGCCTTGATTATTGCGTTTTCGAGGTAACTGGCTCCGTCTTCAATCGGTTCTGGGCCGTCGTATCCAATTAACTCGAGGCCAGGAACCGCAGCGCCCAGGATGGCACCTAGTTCGGTGACTTTGTGCGAATTGTGCGTAGCCAGCACGATCTGCATCAGTTGGCAGCCTCGGCGAGAATCGCCTTCTGAATCTGCGTCAACTCGGATGTGCCCTTGAGAGCGATGTCTAGCAATGCGTTGAGCTCATCGCGGTCAAATGGCACACCTTCGGCGGTGCCCTGAACCTCCACGAATTTTCCGCTGCCGGTAACAACCACGTTCATGTCGGTTTCTGCGCGAACGTCTTCGCTGTAAGCCAGGTCGAGGAATGGAACACCGTCGATAATGCCCACTGAAATAGCAGCCACGCTGTCGCTAAGCGGCTTCGACTTCTGAGCGATGAACTTGTTCTTCTTGCCCCACTCGATGGCGTCGGCGAGGGCGATGAATGCGCCGGTAATTGCTGCCGTGCGCGTTCCACCGTCGGCCTGAAGCACGTCGCAGTCGATGACGATAGTGTTCTCACCAAGCTCGCGCACATCGACAACAGCGCGCAAACTGCGGCCAATCAGGCGCGAAATCTCGTGGGTTCGACCACCAATTTTTCCCTTAACGGCTTCACGATCGTTTCGGGTGTGAGTCGCACGAGGCAGCATGGCGTATTCGGCGGTAACCCAACCCTCACCTTTGCCTACCTTCCAGCGCGGAACCCCGTTGGTGAAAGAAGCGGTGCACAACACCTTGGTGCCGCCAAAGGAGATCAGCGCCGAACCCTCGGCGTGCTCGCTCCAGCCGCGTTCAACGGTCACAGTGCGAAGCTGGTCTGCGGTTCTGCCATCGGCACGAAGGGTCATGATTCTCCTACTTGATAAAAAACGGGTTAGCCAAGGTGCTCGACGCGAGCAACCTCTGGGCCTAGAAAGCGTCGGGCAAGTTTTCCGAATGCTGCCGCGTCGCCGGTTGCCTGAAAGCGAAGGGTTGGCGGCGTGGTCGATGTGCGCTGAAGATCGTGAGCGACCAGAGTGCGGTAGACATCCTTGGCGGTCTCTTCGGCACTCGAGACTAGAGTCACGTCTTCGCCCATGACATAGGAAATCGCACCGGTCAGAAGCGGGTAGTGGGTGCAACCCAAAACTAATGTGTCGACGCCAGAATCACGCAACGGCCCAAGGTAGCTCTCGGCTGCAGCCAAAAGTTCCGGGCCAGAAGTGATTCCACGTTCGACAAAATCGACAAAACTTGGGCAGGCAACGCTCGAAATCTCTAGGTCGACCGCAGCGGCAAAAGCATCGTCGTAGGCTTTCGAGGTCACGGTTGCATTCGTGCCGATGACTCCGACTTTCCGATTTCGAGTGGAGGCCACGGCGCGACGAACTGCCGGCTGAATAACCTCAACCACGGGGATTCCGCGGCCCACTGTGTAACGCTCACGGGCATCTCTCAAAACCGCTGCCGAGGCGGAATTACAGGCAATGACTAAGAGTTTTACGCCTTCGTCGACCAGAATGTCCATGACTTTGAGGGCCAGTTCGCGAACCTCAGGAATGCTCTTCGGACCATATGGCGTGTTGGCCGTATCGCCAACATAGATTATCGATTCGTTCGGCAGCTGGTCGATGATTGCCCGAGCTACGGTTAGCCCGCCAACTCCCGAGTCAAAAATACCGATAGGTGCATCATTCACAAGGATGAGTCTACCTTTGGGCTATTTCTCTGGGTTGGAGCTCTTTGGGTCTTCCGGCCGAAGACCGTCGTAAATGTCTTTACAGGTTGGGCAGATCGGAAACTTCTCTGGGTCGCGACCCGGCACCCAAACCTTGCCGCAAAGGGCAATTACCGGAGTGCCAAGAACTGCAGATTCGACAATCTTTTCTTTTCGCACGTAGTGCGAGTTTCGCTCGTGGTCACCTGGGTCGACATTTTGAACCTGCTCCTCGAGCAGCGTCGAACCGGCGGTTTGACCACCGATTCCTTCGCGTCCAAAATCATCCATGAAAATCTCCTTGTTACTGGTTTCCAGCGTCACCCAAGACTACAGACAAGGTCAAGGTCTTGCCAGCACGGATGAGCTCAAGCGTGGCCTTGGCCCCGGCTTTCTCTTGACGGACGGCGGCGGTGAGCTCGCTCGCCGAGGTGATTGCAACGCCGTTGAACTTGGTCACAATATCACCCTCAAGAACGCCTGCCTTTTCGGCGGCTCCGCCAGAGGTCAACTTGACTACCTTTGCGCCAACGCTGAAGCTCGCCGCAGCATCCGAGTTTGCCGAATCACTAACCATTGCACCGAGTAGGCCGTGGCTCGCGGAACCAGTAGCCATAATTTCTTCGGCAATGCGCTTAGCAACATTTGAAGGAATGGCGAAGCCGACTCCAATGCTGCCGGCGGTTCCACCCGCATTTGCGATCGCGACGTTGATGCCAATCAGGAGACCCTGCTGGTTTAGCAATGCGCCGCCCGAATTTCCTGGGTTGATTGCCGCGTCCGTTTGAATGACGCGAAGGTTGATTGAGTCTCCGGAACCGCTATAGAACTGGAGGCCGCCACCGCTCGAGTTGTCTGGAGCGGCGGCCGAGGCAACCTGGATGGTTCGGTTCAAAGCCGAAACAATGCCCTTGGTCACAGTGTTGGAGAGGCCAAGCGGCGCACCAATCGCCACGGTGGCATCGCCAACGTTTAGCGCACTCGAGTCAGCAAACTCTACCGGAGTGAATTTGATTGGCGCCGAGACCTTGATCACCGCGAGGTCATTGGTCGGATCAGTGCCAACCACGGTTGCCGGGTAGATGTGACCGTCAAAAGTTTTTACCTCGATCTTGACCGAGGACGTAGCGCCATCCAAGGTGACCACGTGAGTGTTGGTGAGCATGTAACCGTCTTCAGTCAGAAAGACTCCGGAACCGTTGCCGCCGCCGGAGGCACTTGAGACCGAGATTGTGGCAACCGAAGGCGAAGCCTTCGCAGCAGCAGCCGTGACCCAAGAGACGCTTTCAGCGTTGTTGACGATGACCGGGGCCGGTCGTGTCCAGTAGTTATAAACACCGATGCCAACACCTGCTCCGATGGCCGCACCGAGCGATGCGCCAACAATCAAAACCGCTGTGCCGGTGAGTAGATTGATTCGATTCGCCAGGCGCTGACGCAGAGTTGGCTTTTTGGCCGGTGTGAAACCCTGCGCGGGTTTGGTTTCGAACAAAAACTGTCGGTTGTAATCAGACACTGGTTACCTTTCAAGCTTGGCTGCGAATTCAGAATCGCAGGGAAGCCTGATTAGTCTATGAAAACAACCTGAAAGTTGTCTGAGCGCTAAGGGTTGCAACCAAAAACTGCACTTCTAGAGATGCAATTATTGCCGACGAGTCTCACGATTTTTGATGGCTGGTCGTCAAAAATCAAAGTGCCCTCCCTGGGAGGCTCAGACCCTTCTAGTACGACTAGCCCGACTGAATCTGACACCGCAATCTCGCCGCTCGAAACCCACCCCGAAGCGCCGGCAATTTGATAGGACACCGAATAGGTCACGCGCGCGGCAACCTCCACCGCCCCGGGGCTGCCGAAGGACCAAGAGACCGTTGCCCCAACGCTCGATTGGCCTTGATCGGAGTTCCAGACCGTTTCAATCGGCGTGAAACGAACATCGGTGGCTTTGCCAAGCAGAACCCCGCTTCTGTAGTGCGTCGATGAGTTAGCCCAGAATTCGACGGCTTGGCCGACGGCGGCATTGGTTGCGCTCGCCGAAACAGAAATTGGCGATGGCGAAAAACTCACCTCACCTGCAGCTGAAGCAGCGGACGAAGCACCCTTGTTGACTGCGGCGATTTCAGAAGCCTTGGGCTTCGTCGGCGAAGCAACGGGTTTTGGCGCGGACTTTGCAACTGGCTTAGCGACTATTTTCGGAACAGGTTTCTTGAGTGCAGCAGGAACGCCTTTTTTGATGGGTGTGAGTAACGCGATAACTTTTGCCGGAGTGGGCTTTGGTGACGGCTTAGCCACCGGCGCTTTAGTAACCGGGGCCTTCGGAATCGGCGCTTTGACTGCGGGAGTTTTGACAGGCGTCGCTGCCGTTCGGGTTATGGTCACTGATTTTGCACACACCGTCACCGAGGTCGGGCCGGTATTGGAAGAGTAGGCAAAGCCACCGGTTGATGACGCGGTGCACGCCCATACTGGCATGGGCGTTAGCTGGTAGGTCGACATCATGATGGCCGCTACAGCAACGGCAAATGCGCGTTTCGAGTTGGAAAGTTTCATGTCCGAAATCTTTACAAAAGGACACGAATACCGCTGCGGTTATGCACAAAGAAAAACCCGGTCCAATGAATGGACCGGGTTTCTTTCACCGCGAACGATGCTTGTTTCTAGTTGCGGGGGCAGGATTTGAACCTACGACCTCCGGGTTATGAGCCCGGCGAGCTACCGAACTGCTCCACCCCGCGGCGAAGTTCCAAGTGTAGCACGTTTGCGGTCAGTAAGCGAACCTACTTGGCGGCCGCCAATGCTGCATCAAGAGCGATTTTCAGCGCCTTCTCTGCCTTTCCGTATGCCGTCCAGTCTCCGGCAGCCATCGCCTGAGCCTTATCCAGCATTGCCTGACGAGCCTGAGCCAATGCGGCCTTTAGAGCCGCACTTGGCGTTGCAGTAGAGCCATCCCCCGGCTCGGTCGGGGTGAGGACCGGACCAGTCGAACCATCAACTGCACCCGAGTTTCCGCCAAACAGTGAATCCAACGCTGCCGTGAGAGTGTCTTCGAACGCGATCTTGTCGCCGAAGGCAACCAGAACCTTCTTCAGCAACGGGTAACTGGTTTCGCCGGTTGACTTGATATAGACCGGCTGAACATAGAGCAGACCGCCACCGACAGGCAGGGTTAGCAGGTTTCCGTTTAGAACGGTGGTTGAACCCTGTCGCAAAATGTTGAGCAGTCTCGAAACCTCTGAGTCGGCGTTGAAGTTATTCTGCACAAGGCCTGGGCCCGGCACGTTCAGCGCCTTTGGCAGCGTGAGAAGACGGAGTTTGCCGTAGTTCTCAGAAACCTTGCCAGCCTCTGAACCGGCATCCGAGTCTGCTACCAAGTAACCACGCAACACATTTCGGCTTGATTCGCCGGTTGAGCGCGGAATGAAGGTGCTGTAGATCGAGAATGCTGGTGCATCAGTGCCTGGAACCTGCATGGTCAGGTAATAAGGAGGCTGGAGCGCACCGGTGCTTGTGGAGGTGGTTCCCACTGGGTCATTTGGCGTCATCCAGGCATCTTGCTGCGAGTAGAAAGAGCCCGAATCGGTCACGTGATAGCTGCCTAGAATAGCGCGCTGCATCTTGAACAGATCGGCTGGGTAGCGGACGTGACTCAAAAGATCGCCAGACATCTTGCTGATTGGCAACAAGGTGTCAGGGTAGACCTTTGACCAGGTCTTCAAAATCGGATCCTTGACATCCCAGGCGTAAAGTTTCACCTCGCCGCTGTAGGCATCGACGGTTGCTTTGACCGAGTTGCGAATGTAGTTGATTGAACCGCGACCAAAAGCGTTGGTGGTCGAGGTGTCTGCAATCGACCGGCTGAAGTTTTCAGCACGCGAGTATGGGTAGTTCGCTGATGTTGTGTAGCCATCAATGATCCACTGAACCTTGCCGTCGACAACCGCAGGGTAGGCGTCGCTGTCCAAAGTTAGGTAAGGAGCAACGGCCTTGACGCGGTCGATCGGATTGCGGTTGTAGAGAATTTGAGATTTGTCATTCACAGCATCAGAAAGCAAAATCTGTTCGCTTTGGAACTTGATTGCGTATGCGAGACGGGTGATCACGTTGCTCAGAGTTGGACCTCCATCACCACTGAAGGTGGTGTAGGTCTGGTCTGATTCGGAGTTTCCTGCCGAGTAGTCGAACTCTCGTGGCTTCGCCGACTTATCTGAACCGACGATTGAGTAGGTCGGTGAGTTTTCACCAAAGTAGATGCGCGGTTCATACTCACCAAGGGCACCCTTGGATGGGATTCCCGACTGAAGGAAAACCGGCTGGCCATCGCTGCTGGCCTGGTTTCCGAATGCGGCAACCACACCGTATCCGTGCGTGTAAACGATGGAGTCGTTGTACCAAGAACGTGCCGTTCCAAGCCCAGCCTGGTTTAGTTCACGAACCGCGATTACGGTGTCTTGAGTTTTTCCGTTGAGCGAGTAACGGTCGACGTCGAGGTGGTTCTCGAAGTTGTAGTACTGCTGAAACTGCTCCAGCTGGCGGAATGACGCGCTCACAAGCGTCGGGTCGATGATTCGAATGTTGGCTGTCGTTTCAGCGTCGGCGCGAAGAGCACCCGCTTTGGTGTCGGTCTTGGCCTGATAGTTCTGGTTCTCAACCGTATCGAGACCGTAGGCCTTGCGAGTTGCCTCAATGTTTCGTTCGATGTATTTTGCCTCGAGCGTGCGCTCGTTCGGACCAACCTGGAATGTCTGGATTACCCAAGGGTATAAACCACCCAGGATTAGCGAGCTGACCACCATGAGACCGGTGGCCATGATCGGCAAGCGCCACTGGCCAATGAAGGCCGCGACCAGAAACAGCGAGGCAACAACTGCAGAAATTAGCGCAAGAATCTGGAACCCAGGGATTACCGCGTTCACGTCAGCGTAGGTTGCTCCGGTGTAAAGACCAGACGAGCTTGTCATGGTCTTGTATTGGTCTAGCCAGAGGCTAACGCCCTGAACCGCAAGGTAGAGCGCCGCCATGATGGCAACCTGGATTCGAGCAGCTTTGGTGATCGACGACTTGCGACCGTTGAATCTAATTCCGCCGAAAATTGTGTGCACAAAAGCCGCCAACAGACCCGAAATGAGAATGGTCGCCGACGCGTATGTGGTCACGGCGGTCAGGAACGGCAAATCAAAGAAATAGAACGAAATGTCAAGACCGAACTGCGGGTCGACCTCACCGGTGTAGGTGCGGTTTAGCCAGGCAAGAGCGGTGTCCCAGCGGGCTGATGCGGCGACTCCGCCGAAGACTCCAAGAACCAGTGGAACGCCAATCATCACAACCTTTCTAAGTTGTTCGATTAGCTGGCGATAGACGCTGAACGGGTCATTTTGGTCAGGAAACTTGAGGTAAATCGGGCGACTGCGATAGGCCAGCGCGAGGCTCAAGCCCGACACACCACCCAAGACCAAAGCTCCAGTCAAAAACATCACTGACTGAGCCACCACCTGGGTGATCAGAACACTCGAGAAACCAAGCTGATCGAACCAGAGGAAGTCGGTCAAGACGCTGGTGTAGCCGGCGAACCCGAGACCAATCAAAACAATGATCAGAACCGAGAGTCGGAACGGCGAGATGCGACGAGCTGAAACTGGAGCGTTGGTCATGGTGTCCTTCTTTTATTTCACTGAACAGGTTGGCAATGTCGCCGGGTTGGTGCCGGTGGAAATCTTTTCAAGAGCGGTTTTGGCATCGGAGAGTGTCTTCACTTTTACAACAGTCAGACCGCTTGGAACATGCCCGATTACCTCGTCACAGTTAGATTCGGGAGCCAGGAAAACGGTTGCCCCAGCATCGGCTGCTCCGAAGAGCTTGTGTCTAATGCCACCGATTGGGCCGACATTGCCGGCCGGGTCGATTGTGCCGGTGCCAGCGATGTGTTTGCCGCCGGTGAGTTGGCCAGGAGTCAGTCGGTCGATGATGCCTAACGCAAACATCATTCCTCCACTTGGGCCTCCAACATCACCCAGCTCCAACTTGATCTTCACCGGGAAGTCGTATTTGTAGCCGGCAAGGATTCCCAGACGATACTTTCCATCCGAGTTCTTGGTCGCGGTGATTTCGTGGATCAAACTTTTGCCGGCCCGAAGCACTGTGACTGAGAGCGCACCACTAGGAGCTTGCTCATTGATTAGCTCCCGCATCTGGTCGATGTCTTTGATGCTCACGCCGTTAATGTCGAGGATGAAATCTGCCGCCACCAACTTGCCCGAAGACGGGCTATCTTTGCTCACTTCACTCACATAGACATGCCAGGGAACCTCATAGCCTAGTTTTGTCAGCGCGGCTGCAATCGCGTCTTGCTGCGACTCTTCCATCATTGCTGAAGACTCAGCTTCGGCCTGTTTGGTGGTCACATTTGGTGGGTAAATAACGTCGAGCGGAACAATCGCCTGAGCAGGGTCGAGCCAAGCCAAGCCAAGTTCGAGCCAACTCGGAGTGTTCTCTCGGTTGCCAGCGACGCTCACTGTGAGGACGTCGAGGCGGCCTGTAGTTGGATAGGACGAAGCGCCCTGGATCGTGATTACGTCTTGACCCTCGGTCTTGCCGAGAACGTCGAAGACCGGGCCCGGCCTTTCAATCACGTATGGGGTTGGCAAGAACACAAGCGCGAACAGACAAGCCGTGAACAGGGCCAGAAAACCCATGCCCGAGGCTCGGCGGAGTCGCGATCGATTTGACATTGCATTAAGCCTAAGCGGAGGGTCAGTCATCAAGTCGGGTTAGCCTTTCTCTGGCTCAACGCTTAGGGCGAACAAGCCTCGATATTCAGTTCAATCTCAGCGAGTTCTCAGCAATCTGGGGCTAGCGTTGACGACATGAACCCCGAAGACTTTGAAAAGTTTCTAAAGGACTTTATGGCCGGCAAAGGCGGCGACGCTGCTGAGCTCGCTGCCGCCGCTGGGCTGCCAAATGACCCAAAGCTCATCGCCAAGATGGTGGAGCAATTACAGGCCGCCTTGGGCTCTCAAGACAACGAAAATGGCGCGGTCAACTGGAAACTGGCAACCGACCAGGCTCGCGCGATTGCTCGTGAGAGCGCTCAGGGTGTTTCTGAAGAATCGCGCACGGCTATTCGCGACGCCACAGCAATCGGAACACTCTGGCTTGATCAAGCAACGGCCATGGGCGGGGTGAACAACGAGCCCAAACTTCTCACTCGTGAACTCTGGGTTGCAGATGCGATGCCACTTTTCGAAGCGCTTTCAGCTCCGGTCGCTAACCGAATGAGTGAGGCCCTGGCTCAAAATCTCAAAGACAATGCCCCCGAGGAGCTTTCGGCCATCCTGGGCAACGCAACTGGCCTTATGCGATCAGCAGGTGGAGCACTATTCGCGATGCAACTCGGCCAGGCGATCGGCAAACTCTCGGCCGAAGTGATTTCGGGTGGAGATATTGGGTTGCCTATTTTTCAGGACCAACGAGCAGCCTTCGTGACCCAGAACCTAGCAACATTTGTCGAAGGCTTGGAGGTTGAAGCCGAACAGGCCTTCATCTTCCTGACTGTCCGCGAGATGGCACATACGCGGTTGTTCAAGCACAGCAAATGGCTCCGTGATTCGATTGTGAGTCAAATCTCCAACTATGCAAGCGGCATAAAGATCGACAACCAAAGGATCAACGAGATTGCCGAAGATTTCAGTGCTACCAACCCGGATGAGTTGAAGCGTGCCCTTGAAACCGGCGCGTTCATAGCAGAGCGTTCAGAAGAACAGCAGCTGGTCCTAGATCGCATCGAAACGGTTTTGGCTCTAATCGAGGGTTGGGTCGAAGTAGTGACCGAGGACGCAACCAAACTGCTTCCTAAATCAGCAGCCCTCTCAGAATCGATTCGTCGCCGACGTGCAACCGGAGGGCCAGCAGAACAAACGTTTGGCAGCATCGTTGGTCTCGAACTAAGACCTCGACGTCTTCGTGAAGCCTCAGAAATGTGGCGACAAATCGGCAACGCCGTGGGCATTGAAAAGCGCGATTCGGTTTGGGATCACCCAGATATGTTGCCTCGCGATTCAGACATCTCCGACCCAGCCGCTCTGATTGCCAAGCTAAGCGGAGCAACGGTCAAGGGCGACGCCATGGATGAGGCGCTGCGCGAACTTCTAGGCGAGTAAAGCCAAACCTGAATGGGGATAACTCCCGCCAGATTCTGAGCGCCTTGCTTCACTTGAGCGATGCTTAGAATCAACCCACACCAAGCCGCCCTATGGCGAGACCTAAATAGTTTGCAAATCGGATCCGGCGAGAAGCGGGTGATTTTCAATTCACTCAGCATCGCGCAAGAGCGACTAATCGCCGCTCTTTATCGCGGGATAGCTGATAAACAACTTCCTCAAATAATGGATGATCTTGGGGTTGCGGCAGACGACGGCCAACATCTGGTTGACTCTCTTCATCCCGTGCTACTCAAGAACACAAGGCCACGAAAAAGTTCACTGAGTGAAGACTTCGTGGCGGGTGCATTCGCGGAAATCATCCGTGCCAGCCTGCTGAACTCGGCAGATGGGGCAACGGTCTTGATGGAACGCAAATTTCGAACGGTGCATATCGATGACTTTTCAGCTCCGGGTCTGGCGCTCACTCTTGGCCTCGCCTCAGCCGGAGTCGGCCGGGTTGTGACTCACGATCAGTCATTGGTGCAAGCCAAAGATCTCGGGCCCAGTGGGTATCCGACCCAACTGCTCGGAAAAACCAAAGTTGAGGCGGTGCGGGCACTTTTGTCTAGCTCACCCAACCAAATGAGTGTTGTTCAAGGGCACAAGCTGACCCCTAGAAACCTCGAGGCAATCGATTGTGCGGCGATCATTGCACACGAAGCGATCGAACCGAGGCGCTACGTGCAGTGGCTGAATCGCGACGTGCCGCACCTGGCGCTCAGTTTTGAGTTGGACCATGCGGCGGTTAGCCCCTTGATTGTGCCGGGTCGCGGGCCCTGCCTATTTTGTCTAGAGCAGGCACGCGTCAACCTCGACCCAAGTTGGCCGGTCTTGGCGAGCCAACTGGTCACTACCAAAGAACGACTCGATGATTCGGCCAGCCGACTCTTTTGTGCCGGTGTGGCTATTCAAAAGATTCTTGGTCAACTCGATTATGTCGGTGAATTTGCGCAGACCGAAAAGGAATTGGTCGGCTATCGACTCAAGTTATCGAGCGGAACGATCTCTGAGTTTCGCTGGCCAGAACACGAGGCCTGCTCTTGCAACTTATCCGCGCGCGAGTAGCTGGTTGAAGAATCGCGAAGGTTCACGGTCTCGCGTTGAAGCGACATCGCGCTTTGCCCAGGTGAGAGTGATTTCGCGTTTTGCACGGGTAATTCCGACATACATCAACCGCTTTTCTTCACGGATTTCAGCCTCGGTTTGCGCATAACTGATTGGAAGGTAACCCTCAGTCAGGCCCACCATGTGCACGATTTGCCATTCGAGGCCCTTGGCAGCGTGGATTGTCGACAAAGTTACAGCGGCCTTCACCGGTTCATGTTGAGATCGCTGTCGCTCCTCCAGCTCTGCAGCGAAATCGGCAACGGTGGCTTCAGGCGCAAGTTCGTCGGTTATCGCGAGCAACGAGTTGAGTGTCTCCCATTTCTCACGAAGCAGCCCCGGCTCTGTGGGCGCCTGAGTCTGCCAACCCAACGAACGACATATTTCCGAGACCACTTGAAACAGCGGTTTATCGGTTGCGACGAGCGCCTCGGCGCGAATGGCTCTGATCGCCGCTTGAATCTCTACCCGGTTGAAAAAGCGCTCACCGCCGCGGACCTGATAGTCAACGCCTGCGCGAGCTAGTGCATTTTCGATGGCTTCGGACTGGCCGTTGACCCGGTAAAGCACCGCGATGTCACTTGCCTTGATGCCCTGTTCAAGCTTGCCCTTGATAGAAGCCGCAACCGAGGAACACTCATCCTGGATGGTGGCAAAAGAAATAGTTCTCGGCGCCAAACCGACCTCGCCCTGAGATTGCAGTGGTTCGACCAACCCAGATTCTTCGGTCAAACGATTGGCGAAGTTCACGATTTGCTGGGTTGAGCGATAGTTGCGCGTTAGCTGAATCACGGCGGCATCTGGATAAACCTTGGCGAAGTTCTGGAGATAACTGCTGCTGGCGCCGGTGAATGAATAGATGGTCTGGTTGGGGTCTCCCACCACACAGAGTTCATTGCGATCACCCAGCCAGGTGTCGAGCAGAGCGTGTTGGAGCGGAGAAATATCTTGGTATTCGTCAACGGTGAAGAACCGGTACTGCTGATGAACGTGTGCCAGTGCCCGCGGTTCTGCCCTGAGCATGCCAAGGGTAAGCACCAACACGTCTTCCCAATCGATTCGCTGGGCTTTGATTTTGGCATCTTCATAGGCCTGCTGAAGTTCGACGTTTTTCGCTGGGCTCAGACCGGCTACCTTAGGTCGAGTTGCGGCTAGCGTCGCATACTCATCCATGCTCAGCATCGAGAACTTTCGCCATTCAATCTCGGATGCGAGTTCGCGGACTCCCCCGGTTTCGAGGCGAATCTTTTGAGCCTCGGCCACCTTGGCAATCAGAGAGGCCTTCGATTCGAGAACAGTTGGGGCAGGCACACCGGCAAACTGAGGCCAAAAGTATTCGAGCTGCGCGAGCGCGGCGGCGTGAAAAGTCTTCACCGAAACCGCACCGATGCCGAGCTGACGCAACCGCGCACGAAGCTCCCCGGCAGCCCGATTGGTATAGGTCAGCGCCAACACTCGGTTTGCCGAGTAGTAGCCTTTCGCGATTCCATAGGCAATGCGATGAGTTACCGTTCGGGTTTTGCCGGTTCCGGCGCCGGCAAGGATGCAGGTTGGGCCGACCAAGGACCTGGCAGCTGCTTGCTGTTCAGGGTCGAGGCTTTCGAGGATTAGTTCAGGATCCAACAGGGCCGCCAAACCAGTGTTCGATGAGTGCGCCGGCTATCGAAAGTTTGCCTGGGAGCAAGAGTGAGCCAGCCTCTGCAGCCAGCTCTTCTCGGCTAAACCACCGGAGTTTTTCTATTTCGACTCCGTCAGGAGCCAGGTCAAGATGCTTGTGATCTGGGTCAACCCGGGCGGTGAAACCCACCATCAGGGAATAAGGGAAGGGCCAAGCCTGACTGCCTAGGTATTCAGGCGCAATCACTCGAACGCCAGCCTCTTCGAACACCTCGCGCTGCACTGCAGCCGCTAGAGATTCGCCCGGTTCGACGAAACCGGCGAGAATCGACCAACGATTTTCTTCCCAGACGCCTTGCGAGCCCAAAAGAATTCGGTCATGCTCGTCGATCACGCTCACGATAATTGCCGGATCGGTTCGTGGAAAAATCTGGTGCCCGTCTGCCGGGCAATCGCGTCGCCAACCGGCTTCGCTGATCTGGGTGGCAGAGCCGCAGCGTGGGCAGTGGAGGTGGCTCTCATGCCAGTTGGCTAGCGCTAACGCCTGAGCATATAGCCCAGCATCTCTTGCGCTGAGACCGGCACCGGTCTTTCGGAGCCCGTGCCACGCTTCTTTATCTGACTCCAGCGCATCCGCGCCAGCCTCGGTTAGCACGGCGAGCAAAATCTTGGTTTGTGCTGCAACGCCGGCCTCATCATCCACGGTGAAACCCAAGTAGGCATCGAGTTGGATGTGACCCGCAACATTTAGGTCAGCCAAGTCTTCGACCTTCAGCAGAGACAGCTGCGGGCTCGGCTCATCGATGGAGCCATGCAGCAACGTCTTGCCATCCCAGAGAACCAAAACTCTGGTCTCGCTTTCACCCCAGAGCCTGCCGAGAACTTGTGGTTCGGTGCGAAGCAGGTTATCGCGGTCGACAGCCGAGCGAGCAAGGGGAAGGTTCAGAGGTTCATGCATCTTGACTTCCTTCGTCGGGGGCGTGGCGGTGCCGAGTGATTGGCTAGTTTTTGTCTAACCTGAAATACATGGCCAAGTCACCCTTGATTTTAGCTGCGCTAGCTAAGGACGCTGTTCGTCACCTCGATTTCGTGCAGGTGAAGAGCTTGAACGCAGGCGCAGACGGTGCATTTGACACCGCCCTTTTGACCGCAACCACCGGTGAACACTATGTGGTTCGAATCGCGAACACTCAGTCGGCCGGGGCCGAACAAGAAGTTGAGCTCCAGGCACTTCGCGCTCTGGGCAGCGATGGTCGTGCGGCACTGCCTTTCAAAATCACGACTCTGCTCGGTGAGACCAAGGATGACAAAGGCGCACGCGCGCTTATTTTCGACTTCGTTTATGGCAGCCCAACCGACGTTGGATCAATTGCCGGAGACTCTGAGCTTGCCCGCAACATTGGGCTGGCAATCGCTGCTATCCACAAGTTGCCACTAACCGTGGTTGAGAACGCACACCTTCCTGAATTTCAGCCCGAAGACATCTTGCGAGCTCGCACCGCCGAGCTAGATCGCTTTGCTGCAACCGGCAAGGTGCCCTCAGTTCTGCTTTCTCGTTGGGAAGCCGTCCTTGAGGATTCGACTCTGTTCAGGTTCCAACCGACCGTGGTGCACGGTTCGCTGAACGGCGACACCGTGCTCGAGGATGGCGGTCGAGAGGTCGCCGGAGTCCTGGCCTGGAGCAGTCTGAGAATCAGCGACCCGGCCGAAGACCTTTCTTGGATTTTGGGTTCAGAAAATGACCCGTTTGCCGAAGCTGTACTGGCCGCCTACAGCGCAAACCGCCCAGGAGTCGACCCTTCAATTCGTCAGCGCGCCGTTATGTACAGCGAGTTTGAGCGCGCACGCTGGCTAATGCATGGTGTCAACAAGGGCGACCAGTCGATTATCGACGATGCCGTTGAGATGCTGGCGACCTTGGCCGGTGACGTCGAAGCCGGAGTTATTGGCCGACTAACCGCTGCCCCAATCGCCGCAATGGTGGCCGCACCAATCATCGAAGAGACTACCGAAACCTTCGTTTCGGTCGATGAGGATGGCGATTTCGAAATAATTGAAATCAACGAGGTTTCGCTTGAAACCGCCCCAATTGACGTTGTTGATGACAAGACTCGGCCAATCGAACTTCCTGAAAAATCAGACAACGAACTTTTCTAAATCGTTTGGTTCCAAAGGTCGATCAGCTCGATTTCGTTCAACAACCTGGCAGGTTTGACCTCTGAGTCATCGGCTACAAAGTAGAAACTTGCCTCGATTTTCTCAATTGGCAGACCGCTGAATCGCGAGTAAGCGAGTCGATAGAGCGCAAGCTGCAGTGATCGAAGCGATTCATCTTCGGAGTCTTTTGGCTTCTTGCCGGTCTTCCAGTCGACAATCTCCACACCGTTCACAGTTTCAAAAACTGCGTCTAACTTGCAGATGAATGTGTTTGCCCCGATGGTCAGCTGAATCTCGCGCTCGATCTCGAGAGGCTCTAGCTTTGCCCACCGTGAACCTTCAAAGTTTGCCTGCAGCTCTTCAATCGACTCGTTGGCGAGACTCTCGTTGAGGTTGTCGCTCGAATCCAAGTCGTCACTGAGATGCGCTGCTCCAAAACGCGCTTCAACCCAAGAGTGAAACAAGGTTCCATTTCGAGTTTGCTTATAAGGCTTCTGAGGCATTGGCCGCCGATATCGCTCGGTCAATGCGGGCAAATCAGAGACAAAGTCTTTGAATCGCGATGCTGGCACACGAACGGGCAGCTGCACTTTATTGGCCAGCTTCAAAGCCTCGTCTCGCTCGGCCAAAAGTAGATCAATGTCAGCTTGAACCCGGTCGCCGAACTTCAGGCCTGCAGCCATCTCGGCTGCCCGATCGATTGCATCGAGGGTGCGGTCGCGAGCAGCTTCAACCACCTTGCGGTGACGCTCACCGAGCGGGTCGAGCGGCCAGCTTTCGAACTTTTGGACCTCACTCAACGGGTTGCTTTCAGTTGCAAGTTCTGGAATCTCAACGCCGCGCAAACAGCCCAATTCGAGTGCTGTCAGTAGGTATCTCGAAGCTTGACGTGGTTTCTTGTTGCCTGGTTTCCAATACGAACCGGAAAGCAACAGCGATTCTTTGGGGCGCGTGACCGCTACGTAAATTAACCTGAGTTCTTCGAGTAGTTGGTGCGCCTTGCAGGCCTGCTTGAAGTCATCCTGGCTCTTCTTAGCTGCTGGCTGACTGGTGACACCTCGGTAATCCCAAACTGGCAGTGATTCTTTATCGCCGCGCAGGGGGTAAGGGAGCCGCCCGACTCCGAGCCACCCGGATGAGCCCTTGCCCTCGCCGGGGAAATCACCTTCGACGAGATTGGCAACGCAGACGTTATCCCATTCGAGGCCCTTCGCGGCATGGATGGTGAGCACCTGGACGACGCCCTTTTCGGGGTTGGTGTTTGGCACCTCGAAACGCTCGCGTTCGTCGGCAAACTCTAGCCATTCCAGGAAAGCCCCCAGGTGTGGTCGGGCGTTGCTGCCTGCATAGCTTGAAACCACGGCAGCAAAGGCGTTCAGATGCGCCATCGGGTTCTTTCGACGAGGGTTTGCCGCCACTTCGATGTCTAACCAGAGCTCTTGTTCGACCACTCGAACAAACTCGACCAGTGGCATTCCAGTTCGTCGCCTGAAGTTTCGAAGAGTTTGCGCAGCGTCTTTCAAACGCGGTAAACCTTGGTCGCTGAACCCAATTTTTTCTGGATTTCGCTCTTCAAGCAAGCTGTCTAGAGCATCAACGATTGAGATCGCGTCTTCTTTGGCCAAATTGTCTTGTTGGCGCAACTTCATCGCGGCATCTTCTGGGCTGGCGAGTCTCGAGGCATATCGATAGAGGCGCTCAATGTCTTTAGCGCCGATGCGCCATCGTGGCCCGGTGAGCAGGCGAATCAACTGCGAGCCGGCATCTGGGTAATGAATTGCTCGGAGTGCTGAAATCAAATCTACGATTTCAGGCAACTCAAGCAAGCCGCCCAAACCGACCACTTCAACCTCGAGGCCCTGTGACTGCAACGCATCGACAAACAGGGGCATGTGGCTGCGCTTTCGCATCAGCAAAGCACCGGTTGAGTCGTTTGCCATTTTTTGCTTGAACCAAGAGGCAACCGAAGCCGCCTCCTGGTGCATGTCTTGCTCGAATTGAACCTCAATCTGGCCAGCGCCTGCACCCGGTCGAGGCTGCAGAGTCACAACCTTTAGGTCTCCGGTGAGCTGATTGGCCAAATCTAGAACGTGGGCCGGGTTGCGCCACGAGGTTGAGAGAGTGAAGTTGGCAGTGGCATCAGAAGATTCGAAATCAACGTGGAATTGGGTCAGGTTAGATGCGCTGGCACCCCGCCAACCATAAATCGATTGATTAGGGTCACCAACGGCAAACACTGAACTAGCAGCAAAGAGATTTTTGAGTAAACGAGTTTGCAAAAAAGAAGTGTCCTGGTACTCATCCAAGAGGACCTGGGTGAAGGTCTCTCGCTCGCGTTCACGAACGGCAGGCACTTCACGAACCGCCCGCTCAGCTAGGGCAACTTGATCGCTGTAGTCAACGTAGCCCTGACGACGCTTTTCATCCCTGTATGCGGCCGCCAGCTTGGCAATCACCGGTGTGGCTAGGAGCGGCTTGAAAACATCGGCCATGTAACCGAACTGGGTTAGATCTGAAGAGCCCTCTTTTTTCGGGAGCCCGTCGAGGTTCGAGATGACCTCGGCTATCAGATCTTCGATGTCGCCCGATTCAGCGATGTTGTCATTCATCTCTTGGGCCAGCGCTAGAACGGCATCGACTAGCGGGTTGAGGTTTACATCAAGGTCGGTCAGTCGGTTGTCGATGTCGGAGCCGTGGCGAACCACGACATCACGAGCAAGTTGGAAGGCGGCAGCCTCGGTTAGGAGCGCCGCCTCTGGCTCATAGCCAATAGCCAGCGCAAAGTCGCGGAACAGTCCGTTGGCATAGGCGTTATAGGTCGAAATGTTTGGCGGCGCAAAATCGTATTCAAGCCCTTCAGGCCAAAGCTCGCTGTCACGAAGTTTTAGAAGGCTTTCGTAGATTCGCTTGGAAAGCTCGGCCGCGGCCTTTCGGGTGAAGGTGAGGCCGAGAATCTGCTCTGGCCTCGCGAAGCCATTGGCCACCAACCAAAGAACTCGAACTGACATTAGTTCTGTCTTGCCACTGCCAGCGCCAGCGACCACCAAGGATGGCGCGTCGACTGGAGCCGACTGAACCGCAGCCTCTTGTTCGGGAGTCAAACTGAATGGCTTGATCACGGCGTAAACCTGATTAGCGGAATATTTCGGGCTAGCCACCGTAGGACACCGCCTTGGTGAGGTGAATCTGACAGCTTCCAAATTCGTTTGAATTTGTGCAGTGCGAGTCAATCTGCGCGACAAAGACTCGATCAGTCATGGCCATGCCTGAAGTAGCGGCTGCGATGAGCCGGTGGAATTCTTCTTTCGATGCGGGTGAATCATCAAGCGAAGGCTGGTTGCGTTCGACCGGTTTGTCACCTGTGCCGACCAACAACAGTTTTGCGCCGGCTAGGGAGCTTTGTTCGTTGATGCCTTCGAGATCGGCAAATGCACCGCTGGCAAAGGCAAGCTGATAGAGCCCAAGTTGTGCGTGAACCCGAGCTTCTTCGGCGGTCACGGTTGTCGAACCGGTTTTTAAATCGACGATCATCACGCGGCCGTCGGGATAGAGCTCGAGACGGTCAACCTGGCCGCGCACGCGAGCTCGACCGACTTCAAACTCAAAGTTGACTTCACGCCCAATCACCTGAGCCCCCTCGGCGTCAAACCTTCGAAGGTATTGAACCATGTTTGAAATCATGCGCTTGGCCCTGCGCTCACCAACCTCTTCTAGCCACCGCGATTCAAAACTCAGGGTGTGCCATTTCGATTCGACTAAACCCCAAAGCGAATCTTCATTCATGTCGACGCCCAGCTCGAGAGCCTTATGCACCAAAGAACCCAGGTTGGCCGAAAAGTTGCTGTCGCCGCCACCATGTGCATTCAGGAACCAGTGCAACGGGCACTTGGCGAAGTTTTCTAGCTGGGATGGTCGCAGCCAAACCTGCGCTTCCGGGTCTTCTAACTCAACCAGCGGTTCATTGGTAGACAGCGCGAGCATGCCATACCAGCTGTCAGGGTGGGCGCCTGGAACACCCGCGGATGCAAGTCGAGCGAGACCCAACGCCGCTGAATCGAGTTCCGCTAAGGAGGTAGAGCGCGCCAACGTGCGTCGGAGTGTGCCGGCCAACCCCCTGAGTGTCAACTGGGTGCCCGAATAGTTCTCACGGTCTGGAATCTCGCCGTTAATCAGGCCGATGAACTGGGAAATTTGCTCATCTTCTGAATCAGTAGCCGACACCAGAAGCCTTTCACTGGAAGCACCGATTGCTTTGTAGAGCATTCGCAACTCATCAGGAAGTTCAGATTTTGAAACCTTAGCAACAGACTCGATTCGACCGGTCTGCAGTGCATCGAGCAAGTTTGCGCCCAGCAGAGAGGACCTCGGGCGAAGATTGGGCCAGACTCCTTCGATCAGATTTGGCAGCGCGACTACCTTGAAACGGCGACCAATTAAACCCGAAGGGGTTGCCAAGGTAACTCGGTTGGCAAAGTCGTCGTTTAGCGCAAGGGTGTCTTCGGGCAGGCCAAGCGAGAGTTGTTGGGCGACGAACTCGCGCGGGTCGCCGTTTGGGTTTCGCTCGGCATAACGGTTGGCCGCAGCGAATAGAGCGACGACTGCATCGAGATCGCGATTAGCTTGAAGTGAGACCTCGCCCACCCCTTTGGAGAGCGTCTGCCAGGTCTTTTCGAGACCACTTCCTGACCACAGCTTCCAGAGCAAGTCTTCGATGCTTTGGGTCGGGTCAGCCGCAATGGCGGTTGCTTCAGACAACACTTGCAAGAAGCGCTCGGCTTTGCGAGCCTCTGACCCGCGAATGCTCGACAGTGTTCCAGGGCTTTGGAACAGCTCGGCCAACAGCTCGTCACTGTTTCGAAGCCCATCGGCCAATAATTCTTCGCGTCTCAGTGAACGGCGAAGACGACGAATGCCCAAACTATCAAGGCCACAGAAAACAGATGTCAGGAGTTCGACGGCAAACCTGGCGTCAATAGCTCGAGGGTTCAGGGCCAAATCAGCCAAAACCAACAAATTGCGCGAAGCAAATTCATCACGAAGGGCCGATTGTGCGCCAAGAATCTGAAC